>NZ_JBFAUT010000023.1:32018-130209 GCF_040679475.1 Actinoallomurus sp. NPDC052274 | reverse complement strand
GGTGGGAGGGCGGCGACGGGGAGCGCCGCCCTCCCACCGGCGGACGGAGAGGGTCACTTCTTCCGCAACCGGCGGACGAACCAGCCCGCGAGGACCACGAGGGCCACCGGCAGGGCGCGCGGCCCGATGAAGCGGACGACCGCGCCCAGCACCCGCATCAGCCGGGCGAACGCGAACGACTGCAGCACCTTCCCGACGACGGGGGCTCGCAGGCCCTTCATCACCGTTTCCTGAGCCGCTTTCTTCGGCGCGTTCTTCAGCGTGCCGGCGGATTGTGCGACCTTCTTGTCCGGACGGGACTCAGTGGCCTTGTGCACCGCAGCACCGGCAATGTTCTTGCGCATGGAGCGCCTCTCCTTTTCGGGGGACAACCGTTACGTAACACCGTCGTACCCGCACAGCGTGACCTATTCCTCCGCAGGTCGCCGTACTGCAGATATTCGTTGACGCGCCGTGTCCGGCGATGCGCTCGCCGTGATTCGCCGACGGTCGGCGGCCAATGCGAATGTGTCGCCTTTTCTCGGGTAAGCAACCCGGTCAAAGCAAGCAAAGACGCAGGGATTCGAACGAGAGGGTACGAAGATGGCCGAGCGGCCGGGGAACTTTCTGGTGAAACATGCGACGGGCATCGCCAAGCCCGTGACGAAGCAGATCGAGAGCACCGTCAAGACGGTCGCCAAGGAGGCCCGACGCGGCGGTGGTCTGGGGCCGAAGGTCGCGTCCGGCGCGGCCAAGTCCATCGGCAAGGCCGGTGGGACGTCGGCGAAGGCGGCGGTCGCCGGAGGGGTCGCCGCGTTGAAGGAGGTCGGTGGGCAGGTGCTCGGCAAGAAGGACAAGAACGGCAAGGACGGTTCCGCCAAGGTGAAGGTCACCAACATCATCGAAGAGATCGACATCGGTGCGCCCCGGCGGCTGGTCTACGACCGGTGGACGCGGTTCCAGGACTTCCCGACGTTCATGAAGAAGGTCGAGAGCACGGACCAGCTCGGCGACGAGAAGCTGCGCTGGAAGGCGAAGATCTTCTGGTCCACCCGCACGTGGGAGTCGACCATCGTCGAGCAGGTCCCCGACGAGCGGATCGTCTGGCGCTCCACCGGTCAGAAGGGCTACGTGGACGGGGCGGTGACCTTCCACGAGCTGGCCTCGGACCTGACCCGGGTGCTGCTCGTCCTCGAGTACCACCCCCAGGGCTTCATGGAGAAGACCGGCAATCTCTGGCGCGCGCAGGGACGGCGGGCCCGGCTCGAGCTCAAGCACTTCCGGCGGCACGTGATGTCGCAGGCGCTGCTCCACCCGGATGATGACACCGAGGGCTGGCGTGGCGAGATCCACGACGGTGAGGTGGCCAAGTCCGGCGACGAGAAGTCATCGTCCGCGAAGTCGTCGGCCAAGTCGTCCGAGACCAAGTCGTCCGCGAGCTCGTCCGGGACGAAGTCGTCGGCCAAGTCGTCCGGGACCAAGTCCTCGGGCACCCGGCGGTCCTCCGGTAACGGGCGGTCCTCCGGCGCCAAGAAGTCCTCGGCGTCCGGACGCTCCTCCGGCGGCTCCTCCTCTTCCGGTTCCGGCTCCTCCTCGGGCACGCGGCGGTCGACGGCCAAGCAGACCGCCGGCGCCAAGGACGAGTAGGGAATCCGCCGCGCGCCGCGGGTCAGCCGCCGCGTACCCGCAGCGCGCGGCGCAGGTCGTCGAGTTCGTCGTCGAGCGCCCGGCGCAGCGCGGTCGTCAGGTCCGCGTGCTCCAGGCACTCCTCGGCGGCTCGTACGGTGGCCGGCGTCGCGGCGTGGGCGGGGAACAGCTCCCGGCCGAGCGCCCTGGCCACCGCTGGACCGCGCCGGCCCGCCGCCGGCACGTCCGCGAAGTAGCGATCGACGAATCCGGCGGTGAGCTCCGCCTGCGCCGGCCGCCAGAAGCCCTGGGCGGTCGCGGTCAGCAGGCGGTTGGACAGGGCGCCGTCGGTGAAGAGCCGCAGCCACGCCGCTTCCTTGGCCGCCGGGTCGGGGAGCGCGGCCCGGCACCGGGCGGCGCCCTCCTGGCCCGTGGCGCTGGGATCGCGGGCGACCTCGGCCCCGATGTCGGACTCGCCCGCCGCCCCGTGCGCGGACAGCTGCGCCAGCACGCTCCAGCGCAGGTCCGGGTCGAGCGCGGGGCCGTCCGGGACGCGCCCGCCCCGCAGCCACTCCCGGAGCTCGGCGAGCGCCTCCGGGGTCTCGGCGCAGTGGATGAGCTCCCGGACGGCGGCGAGGCGCAGGGTCGGCGCGGAGCCGTCCGCCGTGCGCGCGAGGATCTCCCGGCAGGTGCCGGCGAGGGCCGCCACGGCCGCCGGACGCGCGGCGGGCGGCGTGTAGCGGTCGGCGACCTGCCGCCGGCCGAAGGCGAGCATGGCCTCGACGACACTGACGTCCGGTTCGGCGGGCAGGTGGGCTTCGACCAGGGCCAGGAACTCGGCGGCGGGCAGCTCGCCGTCCCGCACCATGTCGCGCGCGGTGTCCCAGATGACGGCGCGGGTGAGGCCGTCGTCGATCGTGTTCAGGGCCTCGGCGGCCGCCTGCCGGGACCGCTCGTCCAGCCGGAGCTTGGCGTAGCTGAGGTCGCCGTCGTCCAGCACGATGAGGTCGGGCCGGGGCGCCCCGGTCAGGCGTTCCAGCGGCACGCGGGCGGTGCCGTCCGCCTCCGCGTCCGCGGGCAGGTCGATCGGGAAGCGCTCCCGCGGCGTCAGCCGCCGGCCGCCCTCGGCACGGTCGACCAGGTCGTACGTCGCGGCCGTGATCCGGTGCGGGCGCAGCGCCGACGGATCGCCCGGCGTCCCCGTGTGGACGACGGTCGCGGACGTCAGCGTGCCGTCCGCCTCGGTGAGCTCCAGGCGGAGCGTGTCCACCCCGCTCGTGCGCAGCCAGCGTTCGGCCCAGCCGTGCACGTCCCGGCCGCTCGCGGCGGTGAGGGCGTCCAGCAGGTCGGCCATGGCGGCGTTGCCGAAGCGGTGCTCGGCGAAGTAGGCGTTGATCCCGGCGAAGAACGCGTCGGGACCGAGCCAGGCGACCAGTTGCCGCAGCACGGACGCGCCCTTGGAGTAGGAGATCCCGTCGAAGTTCGTCTGCGCGGCGGCGGTGTCGTCGATGCCCTCAGCCGCGACGGGATGCGTCGAGCGGCGCTGGTCGGCGTCGTAGCCGCCCGGCTTGCGGGCGATCGTGAACCCGGTCCAGGCGGTGGTGAAGCGGGTCGCCTCGGTCACGACCTGGTAGCCCATGTACTCGGCGAACGACTCGTTGAGCCACAGGTCGTCCCACCAGCGCATCGTGACGAGGTTTCCGAACCACATGTGCGCCATCTCGTGCGCGATGACGATGGCGCGGGTCTCCCGCTCGGCGTCGGTGACGGCGGAGCGGAAGAGGAACTCGTCGCGGAAGGTGACGCAGCCGGGGTTCTCCATCGCGCCGAAGTTCAGTTCGGGCACGAAGACCTGGTCGTACTTCCCGAACGGGTACCGGTCCGCGAACAGCTCGTGGTACCGGTCCATGGAGCGCCGGGTGAGCTCGAGGATCTCCTCGGCGTCCAGGTACGGAGCCAGGGAACGCCGGCAGTGGACGCCGAGCGGGACCCCGTCGTGCTCCGCGTGGACCGAGTGGAGGGGGCCGCCGACGACGGCGGCGAGGTAGGTGCTGATCGGCACGGTCGGGGCGAAGCGCCAGCGGCCGTCCTCGTCCTTCGCGCCCGCGACGTTGCTCAGCACCGTCCAGTGCGGCGGAGCGGTGACGGCGAACTCGATCGGCGCCTTCAGGTCGGGCTGGTCGAAGCAGGCGAACAGCCGCGAGGCGTCGTCCGGAGCGCACTGGGACGCGACGTACGCCTCGCCGTCGGCCGGGTCGGTGAACCGGTGCAGGCCCTCGCCGGTCCGGGAGTACGGCATGTCGGCCTCGACGCGCAGCTCGTTGTCGGCCGCCAGGCCGGCGAGCGGCAGCCGGCCGTCCCGCAGGGACGCCGGATCGAGCTCCCGTCCGTTCAGCACGGCCCGGTGCAGGCGCGCGGGCCGGACCTCGGCGAAGGTCTCGCTGCCGGGCTCCGCGCCGAAGCGGACGACGGTGTCGGAGTGGAACACCTCGTCCCCACGCGTCAGATCGAGGTGGATCGAGTAGGTGCGGACGTCCAGCAGACGGGCGCGCGCCTGCGCCTCCGCGCGGGTTAGAGCCGACATGCGGCAATAGTGCCGTATCGCGGCGGTAGGCGGGTCACCGGAGATCCTCCGAGTCGCTTCCGGAACCCGCCGACGGCGGCGGCGAGACCATGATCCCCGCGAGGAGAGCGGCCCGGCCGGCGAGACCGGCCACGCTGATCGCCTCGTCCGCGGCGTGCGCCCCCCGGCCCGGCGGGCCGAATCCGTCCAGCGTGGGCAGCCCGCGCGATCCGGGCAGGTTCGTGTCCCCGGCACCGGCGGCGGGCCGGCCGGTGATCCGCTGGCCCAGCAGCCCCCCGATGCCGGCGATGTGGTCGAGCAGCGGATCCACGGACCGCTCCGGCCAGGTCGGCCGCGCGGACAGCACGGACGCCTCGACGGTGGCGCCCGCCCGTACGGGGCGCAGCGCGGCCAGGGCGCCCAGCACCGTACGCTCGGCGGCCGCCGAGGCGAACCGCAGGCCGATCTCGGCGGACGCCTCGCCGGCGACGACGTTGGCGCGCCGGCCGCCCTCGATCCGCCCGACGTTGCAGAGGGTGGTGCCGTCGGCCGGCACGACGCCGCGGACCACGGCGAGCTGGTCGATGAGCTCGTCGATGGCGGACACGCCCTTGCCGGGGTCGAGTGCGGCGTGCGCCTCGCGGCCGCGGACGCCCAGCCGGACGCGGACGCTGCCCCGGCGCGCGTTCTTCAGCGCGCCGTCCGGGTGCGGCGACTCCAGGCCGAGCACCGCCACCGCGCCGTCGAGGTGACGTTCGACGACGGCGCTTCCCGTGGGACTGCCGACCTCCTCGTCGGCGACGACGACCAGGCGCACCTGCCGGGTGGGCGCCGTCCCAGCGGCGCGCAGCGCGCGCAGCGCCATCTCGACGGCGACCAGGCCGCCCTTCATGTCGTACGTCCCGGGGCCGGTGATCGTCGTGCCGTCGTCGGTGTACGGCATGGTGTCGAGCCGCCCCACCGGCCAGACGGTGTCGTAGTGGCCGACGAGGAGCAGGTGCGGGCCCTCCTGCGGGCCGAACCGCGACACCAGGTGCTCGCCCTCGCGGGCCACGGTGCCGCCGGCCTCCCGGTGGCCGGCCTCGATCAGCCCGGCGCAGCGGGCCAGCGCGGCGGAGTCGCCGGACGGCGACTCGGCCAGCGCGTACTCCCGGAGCCGCCGGCGCCCGAAGTCGAGCAGCCGGGCGGTCTCGTCGGCCAGGGCGGTGGCCAGGTCGGGGGTCATCTCACCTCCCGTGAGCGGCCCGTCGATAATGGATGAAGTCAGGAAGCCGCAGGTGGCAGCCCTGCACTGAGCGTACCCGTGAGCACATCTTGCCGCCCCTCTCGCCGCAGTTGACGGTACGGCCGCTCACCACCTCCGCCGAGATGCGGGCCGGGGTGGAGGTGTACCGCGCCGCCTTCGCGCTGACCCCCACGGATCCGGCCGTCAGCCCCCGCCTGCTCGCCGCGCTGCAGCGCAACGCCGGCTCGGTGATCGGGGCCTTCGCCGGAGACGAGCTGGTCGGGTTCACGTACGGCTTCCTGGGCTCGGAGGGCGGGACCGTCTACCACTACTCGCAGGTGGCGGCGGTCCGGCCGGACTGGCAGCGGCGCGGCGTGGGGCGGGCGCTGAAGTTCAGCCAGCGCGACTACGTCCTGTCCGGCGGCGTCACCCGGATGCGCTGGGCGTTCGACCCGGTCCGCACCCACAACGCCCACTTCAACCTCGACGTCCTCGGCGCGACGGGCCGCTGGTTCGAACGGGATTTCTACGGCGTCGAGGACATCGGACGTGATCCGGGCATGCGCACCGACCGGCTGATCGTCGAGTGGGACCTGCTCCGGCCGGCCGGGCCGCCCGCCCCGACGCCCGCGGACACCGGCTGGGGAGAGGCTCGCCGGGAGGGCGAGGACGTGCTGCTGGGGGCACCCCGTGACTGGGACGCCCTGGTCGCCCGGGACCGCGAGACATCGTTGCGGGTCCGGGACGACCTCGCCGCCGGGCTACGGTGGCTGATCGACGAGGGCTACGTCGCGACCTCCTGCAACACGTGCTCGGCGGACACGGCGGTCTACCGCTTCCGGCCCGCGGACCGGGCGGGGCCGGACGGCTCGGAGGAAGGGTGAGACATCGTGCCGAAGGTGTCGAAGATCGAGGTGTTCCGGGTGAGCCTGCCGCTCGTGCGCGTCTTCGAGACCAGCTCACACCGCAAGGCGTACCTGGAGCACATTCTCGTCCGGGTGCAGGACGGTGACGGAGCGGTCGGGTGGGGGGAGATCGCGTCGCCGAGCGACCCGTACTACTGCCCGGAGACCGTGGAGGACTGCCTGCTCATGGTCGACCGGTACCTCGCGCCCGCCCTCCTTTCCGCGGACTGGGCGCACCCCGCCGACGTCGGCGCCGCCTGGGCGCGGATCCGCGGCCACGAGTTCGCCAAGGCGGGCGTGGAGATGGCCTGCTGGGACCTGTGGTGCCGGGCGACGGACCTGCCGCTGGCGCGGGCGCTCGGCGGGACCAGGCCGGCGATCGAGGCGGGCGTCAGTCTCGGCATCGAGCGGACGGTCGACGACCTGCTGGCCCAGGTCGACCGGTACGCCGCCGAGGGCTACCGCAGGATCAAACTGAAGATCGCGCCGGGGTGGGACGTCGAACCCGTGCGCGCGGTCCGCACGGCACGGCCCGGACTGCCCCTGCACGTCGACGCCAACGGCGCGTACACCGAGGACCAGGGCACGGTGTTCACCGAACTCGACGACTTCGGCCTGACGATGATCGAACAGCCGTACGCCCCCGGCGCGCTCGCCGCGCACGCCCGGCTGCAGGCCCGGATCGCCACCCCGCTGTGCCTGGACGAGTCGGTGGAGGACCTGGACCGGCTCGACACGGCGATCACCCTCGAGGCCGGCCGGATCCTCAACATCAAGGTCTCGCGGATGGGCGGGCTCGCGCCGGCCCGCGCCGCGCACGACCGCGCCGTCGCGGCCGGCTGGCAGGTCTGGTGCGGCGGCATGCACGAGTTCGGCGTCGGGCGCGCAGCCAACGTGGCGATCGCGTCACTGCCCGGGTTCACCCTGCCGAGCGACGTGTCCGGCTCGGACAAGTACTACGAGCGCGACGTCGTCGAGCCGCCGATCCGGGCCGTCGACGGGCTCGTCCCGGTGCCGCCGGGCCCCGGCCTGGGCCACGAGGTGGACGAGGATCTGGTGCGTCGTCTCGCGTCCGCCGCAATGGCATGGTGAAACGTTGTTAAATTCTCTCTCCGCGGGGGATCGACCCGTCGGATCACGCACGGGAGGTTTCTGGTGGACTTCGACGACGATGCCGGGCTCGACGCGTCCCAGGTCGAGGACGCCCGCGGCATGCCCTTCGGAGGCATGGCCATCGGCGGTGGCGCGATCGGGCTGATCGCCCTGGTCGCCGCCGTGCTCTTCGGGGTCAACCCGGGCAACATCCTCGGTGGCGGCGGCAGCGGCAGCGGCAGTAGCGGCGGCGCGCCGACCGCGGGCAGCCTGTCGTCGAAGTGCCGTACGGGCGCCGACGCCGACCAGTCCGACGACTGCCGGATCGTCGGCGTCGTCAACAGCGTCCAGGCGTACTGGAAGAAGGAGTTCACCGCCCGGGACAAGACCTACACGGTGGCGCGCACCCGGTTGTTCAGCGGCTCGACGGCCACGGCGTGCGGCACCGCCAGCTCGGCGGTCGGCCCCTTCTACTGCCCCGGCGACAAGCGGGTCTACCTCGACTTGGGCTTCTTCCAGGAACTGCACGACAAGTTCGGGGCCAAGGGCGGGCCCTTCGCGCAGGCGTACGTCGTCGCGCACGAGTACGGCCACCACGTGCAGGACCTGCTCGGCACCATGGACCGGGTCGGGAACGACCGCCACGGCGCGACCAGCGCCTCGGTCCGCCTGGAGCTGCAGGCGGACTGTTACGCCGGTGTGTGGGCCAAGCACGCCGTGCAGACCGGCTTCTTCAGCAAGCCGTTCACCGACGGCGACATCGCCGAGGCCCTCGACGCCGCCGGGGCGGTCGGCGACGACCGCATCCAGCAGCGGGCGCGGGGACGCGTCGACCCGGAGAGCTTCACCCACGGCACGGCCGCGCAGCGCCGGCACTGGTTCTCCACCGGGTACGACACCGGCGAGCCGCCGCGCTGCGACACCTTCTCCGGAGGCATCTGAGACCTCAGGCGCCACCTGGCACCCGACCACGCGAGCCCCGGCACCGGCCGGGGCTCGCGGCGTTCCGCTGATCTTCGCGATCTCCGGACCCGAGTGGCGGGTCGCCGGAAGGGTGCCGATGATAGAGAGGAGCCGCAGAGAGAGGACGTCCACGTGCCGCAGGATCCGCCCGAGGAAGAGCACGCCCGCCTGTCACTGCCGCAGCTTCGCCTGGACGATCTCCTCGGCGAGCTGCAGTCCCGGCTGGACGCCGTCCTGGCCACGCGGGACCGGGTGCACGCGCTGCTCGAGGCGGTCGTGTCGATCGGCAGTGACCTGGAGCTGGAGACGGTCCTGCGCCGCATCGTCGAGGCCGCGACCACGCTCGTGGAGGCCCGGTACGGCGCGCTCGGCGTCATCGGCGACGGCGGCCGGCTCGTGCAGTTCATCACCGTCGGGGTCGGCGAGGAGGAGATCGCCGAGATCGGCCACTGGCCCCACGGCGAGGGCATCCTCGGCCTGTTGATCAAGGAGCCGCACCCCTTGCGGCTGCCGGACCTGGCCGCGCACCCGGAGTCGGCCGGCTTTCCGGCCGGCCACCCGCCGATGCGCCGTTTCCTGGGCGTGCCGATCCGGGTCCGCGAGGAGATCTTCGGCAACCTGTACCTCACCGAGAAGGCCGGCGGCGGGGAGTTCGACGAGGACGACGAGAGCGTGGTGACCGCGCTCGCCACCGCGGCCGGCGTCGCGATCGAGAACGCCCGGCTCTACCAGGAGGCCCGGCGCCGGGAGCGGTGGCTGCAGGCGTCGGCGGAGGTGTCGACGACGCTGCTGTCCGGCACGGAGGCCGGCGACGTGATCGAGCTCGTGGCCGAGCGCGCCCGTGAGATCTGCGACGCGGACATGGCCATGGTCGCGCTCGTCGCGGGCGGCGAGCTGATCGTCGAGACGGTCGCCGGTGAGCACGCCGAGGAGCTGCACGGTCTCCGGGTCCCGATCGAGGAGTCCCTGGCCGGCGGGGTGTTCCGCAGCGGTGAGCCGCTCGTGCTCGCCGACGCGAGCGGCGCGGAGCACCGCCTCGGCGTCCCCGAGGCGGTGCCGATCGGCCCCGCGCTCATCGTGCCGCTGGGCGTGGGCAGCGGCGCCCGGGGGGTGCTGTCCGTGGCGAACGCCCCCGGCAAGCCCGTCTTCGGCGAACCGGCGCGCCGGCTGCTGGAGCCGTTCGCGGCCCAGGCCGCCGTCGGGCTGGAGCTGGCGGGCCGCCGCCGGGACGCGGAGCGTCTCGTCGTGCTGGAGGACCGCGACCGGATCGCCAAGGACCTGCACGACACGGTCATCCAGCGGCTGTTCGCGACCGCCATGACGCTGATGAGCGCAATCAAGATCACCGAGAAGCCGGAGGTCGCCCACCGCGTACAGCGGGCGGTCGACGACCTCGACAACACGATCCGGCAGATCCGCTCGACGATCTTCGCGTTGCAGAGCACGATGGAGCAGACCCTCCGGACGCGCGTGCACGGCATCATCGACAGCGCCGCCGAGACCCTGGGCTTCGCCCCCGCCGTCCGGCTGGACGGCCTGCTGGACATCGTGGTCGACGAGGCGACGGGGGACCAGGTCATCGCGGTTCTGCAGGAGGCGCTGTCGAACGCCGCGCGGCATTCCGGGGCCCGGCACGTCGGCGTCTCCCTCATGGTGGGAGACGAACTCGTGCTGCGCGTCGAGGACGACGGCGTCGGCGTCCCCGAGGACGGCCGACGCAGCGGCCTGCGGAACATGGCCGAACGCGCCCAGTCCCTCGGCGGCACCTTCGAGATCCGCTCCCGCGACGGCGGCGGCACCGTCCTGGACTGGCGGGTCCCCCCGGCGGCGGCGCACCAGTAGGCGGCCCTTTTCCGATCGGCGACGCGGCCGTGCGCGGCACCGCGTCGGCCGGACCTTCGCGGAAAGTAGTCGCGGAACCACAGCGGGCTGCGATCATGGTCGCAACGGGACACCCGGTCAGGGGAGCGGACCCGACTCGTCGGAAAGGACAACTGAATGCCGCGTACTCTCCGCGCCGCCGGCTGCGCCATCGCCCTGGCGGGCGCGACGCTGGCGGCCACCCCCGGATCGGCGCGGGCAGCCGATCCGCTGCCCCCGGGACACTGGTCGACCACCTGGCAGGACGACTTCGACGGCTCCGCGCTGGACGGGTCGAAGTGGACCACCTGGAGCGCGTCGTACTCCGACGCCTGCCGGGGGAACAAGCCCGATCACAAGCTCGAGTACAACCTGCCCGGGAACCTGTCCGTCGGGAAGGGCCGACTGACGATCACGGCGCGGCGGCAGTCGCACACCTCGCCGGGCGGCACGTCGTACGACTGGACGTCGGGTCTCATCGCGACCGGGGACTCGTGCGGCCACGATCCCTCGGCGGGCGCCTTCGTCAGGCAGGGGGACTACATCCAGATCCACACCAGGCTCCCGGGCCGGCTCGGCATGTGGCCGGCGTTCTGGACCTGGAACGCGGGCGGCAACGAGGTGGACGTCTTCGAGTACCACCCGGACCACCCCGGACTGCTGGAGCTGACCAATCACACCGGAGGCGGCGCCGCCGAGTACTACGAGACCGGGTCCGACGTGTCGGCCGGCTGGCACCACCTCGGCGCCTACCTCGGCGCGTCGAGCGTGGACTGGTACTACGACGGCAGGCTCGTCTACTCCGACGGGCGCGGCTTCGCCAGTGACGGCGCGTACCTGATCGTGGACCTGGCCGTCGCCGACGGGGCCTACCACGACGCGCCGCCCCCGGACGTGGACTCGGCTCAGCTGCTGGTGGACTCGGTGAAGGTGTTCCGCCGCTCCTGATCATCTCGAACCCCGACGGACCGACGGGGCCCAGACGTTCCTCGTTGCAAAGCGCCTTTGCAAAAAACCTTTGCAAAGGCGCTTTGCGAAAGCTTATGATCAACGGGTGGCAGATCGTCCCCCCGCTCAGCAGATCACCGACGTCGCGGCGATCCGACTGCTCGCGCATCCACTCCGGCGCAGGATCGAGGAGTGCCTGCGTGAGGGGCCGGTGAACTCCGCGACCCTCGCCCGGTCACTCGGCGAGAGCACCGGAGCGACCAGCTACCACCTCAGGCAGCTCGCCAGGCACGGCTTCATCGAAGAGGTGCCGGAGCTGTCCACGGGACGGCAACGCTGGTGGCGCGCCGTGCCCGCTGATCGCCGGTTCCCGCCGTACAGCCGTCAGACACCGGAGGTGCGTGAGGCGCTCTCGGAGATGATGCGGCACAACGTCGCCGAAGTCGTCGAGCTGGTCTCCCGCTTCACCGCCGACCCCGAGGCGCTGGGCGAGTGGGCGGATGCGTTCTTGTTCTCCCGCGCCACCCTTCGTCTCACCCTCGATGAGGCGAAGGAGTTCTTCGAGGAGTACATCGCGCTGATCTACCGCTTCTCCCGATCGACGGAGGAGATGCCTCCCGGCGCACGCCCGGTGCACGTCCGGCTGCTCGGCGTCCCCGAGGCGGCCGCCGCCGAACCCGGGTCGGGCTCCGCGGAGTGACCCGGGTCGCCGAGCCTGCACGCTCGGCGACCCGGTGAGCGGAACCCGTGTCACCACGCCCTCGCGGGCGTGTCTTCGCGTACACGCGTCCCAGAGAAAGGAGAGCACGTCGTGCTGCTCTCGTTCAAATCGCGCGGATCCCGGCGTGCGGCCGGGTGGGCGATCGGCCTGCTGGCGTCGCCGCTCTTCGCGTTCATGCCGACGCCGGCGACGGCGGCCCCCGCCTCGCACGACGCCGCGGCACCGCGTTCCGCCGGCGATGACCTGACCCGCACCGATGTCTCCTTCCGCGGCGGGGGCGGCCTGACCCTGCACGGGACGGTCGTCGCGCCGATCAGGAGTACGGGCCGCGTTCCGGGCATCGTCCTGGTGGGCGGATCCGGTCCGGGGCCGCGGCAGGAGTACGCGCAGGAGGCCGAGGCGTTCGCCCGCGCCGGGATCGCCGCGCTCGTGTACGACAAGCGGACGATCGGCTATTCCAAGATGCACCGCGACTTCTCCCTCCTGGCCGCCGACGCGCTCGCCGGCGTACGGACCCTCCAGGCCAGTCCCGGCGTGGACCCGGCGAAGGTCGGCCTGTGGGGTTTCAGCGAGGGCGGCTGGGTCGCGCCATTGGCCGCGTCGCGATCCTCGGACGTCGCGTTCCTGATCACGATCGGCGGTCCCGGCTACACGCCGCTGCGCACGCAGACCTGGAACCTCGCCGTCCATCTGCGCCATGACCACGTCTCCGGATCCCTGCTCGACACGATCGCCGGCCCAGCGGCGAACCTCGTCGATGGGGCGGGCCTGTTCCCCGCGGCCGGGTACGACCCGGTGCCCGTGCTCGAACGCCTTCGGCAGCCGGTGCTCGCGCTGTGGGGCGAGCACGACACCCAGGTGCCGCCGCGCGAGAGCGCGCAGATCTTCGAACGCGTCCTCGCCCGCGCCGGGAACGACCACGTGACCGTCCGGTTCGTCGCCGACGCGGGCCACAACGGTCACCGTACGGACGACGGGTTCGAGAATCTCGGCGGCCCGCTGTGGGGTGGCCATCCACTGGGCGCCCTCGCTCCCGGCTACGCGGCCACGATGACGGCGTGGATCCACCAGGTCGCCGCCGGCCGTCCGCTCCTGTCCAGCGCCGCCGCGCCCCCACGACAGGCGCTCACCAGCCGTGCGCCGTCGAACGGCGCCTGGTACGAGGCCAACGGCCTTCAGTGGGCCGCGATCGCGTTCTTCCTGCTGGTGTTCGCCGGATATCCGGTCACCGGGATCGTGGGCCGGATCACCGGGCGCTCCGCGGCGGCCCCGGCCCGCCGTCCGGCCCGCCTGCTGGCGGCGGCGGGCCTGATGGCCGTCGCCGGAACGCTGCTGTTCGCGCTCTCGGTCTTCGCGACGAGCGGACAGTTCATCGGCCCGGTCCTCGCCGGTCGCCCGCTCCCGTGGCTGATCCTCCAGCTCCTCGCCGTCATCGTCGCCGTCGCCACGGTCGTCACCGCGGTCTCCGCCTGGCGGAACCGGCGTACGCCTGTGACAGGTGGTCGCGTCCGCGTCGCCGCGCTGGTGGCGGCAGGAGCGATCTTCATCCCATGGGCGGCCTGCTGGGGGCTCCTCGCCTGGTGAGGAACGGCCACGCCGGTGTCCGATGGCCGCGCCGCGGGACGGTCAGGGCGTGGCGAGCCGGCGCGCCGTGTAACGATCGGGTGACCGATGGCCCGGCTTCGTGATCTTGGAGTTCCCAGCGGGTATTTCCGTACTGATCTTTGGCCGACTTCTTTGACAAAGGGCGTTATATGGCGACAACCCTCCCTTCGTTCCCCGCCGCGGACGAAAGGCCACTCGACACCTGCCTCCGGCTCCGGGAGATCGCCCCCGTGGTCGAGGTGGAGTTCCCCGGAGGCGTGGCCGCCTACCTGGCCCTGACCCACGACGCCGTACGGGAGATCCTCTCCGGGGACAACAAGACCTTCCTCCGGGAGCCGGAGCACTGGCCCGCCCTCTACGACGGAACGATCCCCGAGGACTGGCCGCTGCGCGCCATCGTTCAGGGCGGTCACCTGTCGACCAAGGACGGCGCCGACCACCGGCGCCTGCGCGGCATGGTCGGCAAGGCGTTCACCCCGGCACGGGTGCAGGCGCTGGAGCCGCGGATCCAGCAGATCGTCGACAGCCTGCTGGACGACGTCGCGGCCGCCGGTGACGGCGTCGACCTGGTCCCCACCTTCACCGAGGCGCTGCCGATGTGGGTGATCTGCGAGCTGTTCGGCATACCGGCCGACGAGCGGCACCGGCTACGGGACTGGACCGCCACGTTGCTGGCGCACACCACTCCGCCGGACGTGGCGTTCGCGACGCAGAACAGCCTGCAGGCCTACCTGCACGAACTGGTGGTGCGCAAGCAGCGGGAGCCGGGTGACGACCTCACCTCCGGCCTGGTCCAGGTCCGTGACGAGGGCGACAGGCTCACGACCGAGGAACTGGTCGGCCTGCTGTGGCTGATGCTGGTCGCCGGCCACGAGACCACCGTCCACCTCCTCGGGCACGCCATCGTGGCGCTCGCGCAGAACCCCGACCAACTCGCGCTGGCCAAGGCCGGGGACCGGTGGGCCGACGTGGTCGACGAGACCCTGCGCTACCGCCACTCGGTCATGATGACCAGCTACCGGTTCACCGCGGAGGACGTGACCATCGCGGGGGTGGACATCCCCAAGGGCAAGGCGGTCGGCGTGGTGTACCAGGCGGCCGGCCTCGACCCGGAGGAGTACGGCGAGACCGCGTACCGGTTCGACCTCACCCGGGAGCAGAAGGCCGGGCACCTCGGGTTCGGGCACGGCCCGCGGTACTGCATCGGCGCGCCGCTGGCCCGGCTGGAGAGCCGGCTGGCGCTCGCCTCGCTCTACCGGCGGTTCCCGGAGCTCAGCCTGACGATCGACCCGGACGCCATTCCGTACTCGCCGTCCTTCTTCACCATCGGCCCGCTGTCCCTGCCGGTCGCCCTGGGCGCCGTCGACCGCTGAGACCCCCTCGCCCGCCCGAACCGGCGCCCCCCTTCGCGTGCGAAGGGGCGGCGCCGGCGGTGTAACGATCTGCCGTCGGGGCAGCCCACGGTTCATGGTCGAAGTCGACGCGGTCGTGGTCGGCGCCGGTCCGAACGGCCTGACGGCGGCGGTCACCCTCGCCCGCGCCGGGCTGACCGTGCGGGTGTACGAGGCGGCGGCGGAGGTCGGTGGGGGGACGCGCACCGAGGAGCTGACCCTGCCGGGGTTCCGGCACGACGTCTGCTCCGCCGTCCATCCGCTCGGCGCCGGATCGCCCGCCTTCCGCGCGCTGCCGCTGGAGCGGCACGGCGTCACCTGGGTCGAGCCGCCCATCCCGCTCGCCCATCCCTTCCCCGACGGGTCGGCCGCGATCCTGGCCCGGTCCGTCGAGGAGACCTCGGTCGTCCTCGGGCGGGACGGCCCGGCGTACCGCGCCCTGATCGGGCCGTTCCTGGGCCGCTGGGCGGACCTCGCGCCCGACGTGCTGCGCGCCCCGCTCGACGGCCTGCCCGGCCACCCGCTGCTGCTCGCCCGGTTCGGCGTCCGGGCCGCCGCGCCCGCCGCGCTGCTGGCCCGGCTGTTCCGGGGCGAACACGCCCGCGGCCTGCTCGCCGGGCTGGCCGCGCACGCCATCGCGCCGCTCAGCACGCCCGCGACCGGAGGGATCGCGCTCCTGTTCGCCCTGGCGGCCCACGAGGTGGGCTGGCCGTTCCCGGCCGGCGGCTCGCAGGCGATCGCCGACGCGCTGGCGGACCACCTGCGCTCCCTCGGCGGCCGGATCGAGACCGGACGGCACGTACGTGATCTCGGCGAGCTGCCCTCCGCCCGCGCGTACCTGTGCGACGTCATGCCCGAGCATCTGGCCGCCCTCGCCGGCCCCCGGCTGCCGGACGGGTTCGCCGACCGGCTGCGCCGGTACCGGCACGGCCCGGCCGCCTTCAAGATCGATTATGCGCTGTCCGGTCCCGTACCGTGGCGGGCCGAGGCCTGCCGGCGGGCCGGCACCGTCCACCTCGGCCCGTCGTTCGCGGAGATCGGCACGGCGCTGCGCACCGCGTACGAGGGGGCGGCGCCGGACCGTCCGTTCCTCATCGTGGCCCAGCCGAGTCTGTCCGACCCGTCCCGTGCCCCGGCCGGCTCGCACGTCCTGTGGGTCTACGGGCACGTGCCCCGCGGCTGGCCGGGCGACCTGACCGGTGCGATCGAGCGGCAGATCGAACGGTTCGCCCCCGGCTTCACGGACCTGGTGCTCGCCCGCGCGGTGTCGGGTCCGGCCGTGGTCGAGGCGCGCAACCCGAACAACGTCGGCGGCGACATCGCCGGCGGGGCGTGCGACCACCTGCGGTTGCTGTTCCGGCCCACCATGGCCCGGGTCCCGTACGCCACGCCGAACCCGAGCATCTACCTCTGCTCCTCCGCGACCCCGCCGGGCCCCGGCGTGCACGGCATGTGCGGGCACCACGCCGCCCTCGTCGCCCTGCGCCGCGTCTTCCGGCTCTCCGGAGAGGAGGTGCGGCGGCCGTGCGATGGCTCACCGAGCCCGGGTACTGGCCGGGCCGGCTGATCTTCCAACGGGGAATCGCCGCGATCTACCTGATCGCGTTCCTCTGCGCGGTGAGCCAGTTCCGCGCGCTGGCGGGGGAGCGGGGGCTGACCCCGGTGCCGGCGTACCTGCGAAGGGTGTCGTTCCGGCGGGCGCCGAGCCTCTTCCATCTCCACTACTCGGACCGGTTCCTCGGGACCGTCGCCTGGACCGGCGCCGCCGTGTCGGCCGCCGTCCTGGCGGGACTCGCCGACGCGGTGCCGCTGTGGGCGTCGATGGTGCTGTGGGCGCTCCTGTGGCTGCTGTACCTGTCGATCGTCAACGTCGGGCAGGTCTGGTACGGCTTCGGCTGGGAGTCGCTGTTGTGCGAGGCGGGCTTCCTGACGATCTTCCTCGGCAACGCGCGCGCCGCACCGCCGGCGCTGATCCTGTGGCTGCTGCGCTGGCTGCTGTTCCGCCTGGAGTTCGGCGCCGGCCTGATCAAGCTGCGCGGCGACCCGTGCTGGCGCGACCTGACGTGCCTGTACTACCACCACGAGACCCAGCCGATGCCGAACCCGCTCAGCTGGTACTTCCACCGGCTCCCCAAGCCGCTGCACCGCGTCGAGGTGGCGGCCAACCACTTCACCCAGTTGGTGGTGCCGTTCGGGCTGTTCGCGCCGCAGCCGTACGCCACGGTCGCGGCCGCGATCGTCATCGTCACCCAGCTGTGGCTGATCGTCTCGGGCAACTTCGCGTGGCTGAACTGGATCACCGCGATCCTCGCGACCTCCGTCGTGGACTGGCGGGCGCTCGGCCTGCCGGTGTCCGCCCGGCCCGTCGGCGACCCGGCGTGGCACCAGGCGCTGGTGATCGCGGTAACCGTGCTGGTCGTCGTGCTCAGCTACTGGCCGGTCGCCAACCTCGTCTCCCGGCGGCAGCGGATGAACGCCAGCTTCAACCCGCTGCACCTGGTGAACTCCTACGGCGCGTTCGGCAGCATCACGAGGACCCGGTACGAGGTCGTCATCGAGGGCACCGAGGACCCCGACCCCGGCCCGGACAGCGAGTGGCGGGAGTACGAGTTCAAGGGCAAGCCGGGGGACCCGCGGCGGCGGCCGCGGCAGTTCGCGCCCTACCACCTCCGGCTCGACTGGCTGATGTGGTTCGCCGGGCTGTCCTCCCTGTACGCGGAGCCGTGGATCGTCCCCCTCGCCGAGAAGCTGCTGACGGGCGACCGGAAGACGCTCCGGCTCCTCCGCCACGACCCGTTCGCCGGCGCCCCGCCCACCGTCGTCCGGGCCCGCCTCTACCGCTACCGCTTCACCACCTGGCAGGAACGCCGCGAGACCGGCCGGTGGTGGGACCGCCGGCTCGTACGGGAGTACCTCCCCCCGCTCGGCCTCCGCCCCACCGCCGACGCCACGCCGTCATCCGGGGGATGACACCACGAGCGACCACACCGGCGAGCGGGCCGTAGAGGTTCCGGTCCCACAGCCGGGCTTCCGGTGAGACCGCCGATTCCCAGGGACCCTGGTTACGGGCTTCCGGCGTCAGGTGGCGCGCCGGTCGCGGTGCCGGCGTGTGGCTCGTCCTCGGCGCGGGGGCCGGCCGGCGCGGCGGGTGGGTCGGGCAGGTCATCGAGGAAGTCGGCACTGGGGACGAAGAACAGCGTGCCGGTGACGGGGGTGGAGAAGTCCAGGATCCGGTCGTGGCGTGCCGGCGGGTCGCCGAGGAACATCCGTTCCAGCATCCGTTCGGTGACCGCCGGGGTGCGGGCGTAGCCGATGAAGTACGTGCCGAACTCCCCGCGTCCGATGGCCCCGAAGGGCATGTTGTCCCGCAGGATCTTGTGTTCGGTGCCGTCCGGGTCGACGATCGTGGTCATCGCGACGTGGGAGTCGGCCGGCTTGACGGCGTCGTCCAGTTCGATGTCGGACAGCTTCCGGCGGCCGATCACCATTTCCTGGGCCTCGATGGGGAGGGCGTTCCAGGCCCGCAGATCGTGCAGGTACTTCTGCACGATCACGTAACTTCCGCCGGCGAATCGCGGGTCCTCCCGGCCGATCAGGATGGCGGCGCGGGCCGCCGGGCCCACCGGGTTCTCCGTGCCGTCGACGAAGCCCAGCAGGTCGCGTACGTCGAAGTACTTGAATCCGTGCACCTCATCGCGGACCGTCACTACGTCGCGCAGCCGATCCATGATCTGCGACGCCAGCTCGAAGCACAGGTCCGGCCGCTGCGCCCGGATGTGGAACAGCAGATCACCCGGTGTGGCCACGGCGCGGTGCACGGGCCCGACCAGCTCGCGGAACGGGTGCAGCCCGGCGGGGCGCGGCCCGGAGAACAGCCGGTCCCAGGCCTGCGAGCCGATCCCGGCGACGCAGCTCAACCTGGCCTCCTGCGCTCGGAAACCGACGGCTCGCTGCAAGCCGGCCAGTTCGGGCAGCAGCGCCCGGACACGAGACTCACGCGCTGGATCGATCGTCACCACGAGGAACAGCGCCGTCCTGGTCAGCGGACTCAGCACCGCCTGCGGGACCACCTGTCGTCCCGGATCCGCCATCGCCGCTCCCTCCAAGTGGCGCGCTGTCACGGCCGCAAGACGGCCTTGATGACTCCGTCGGCGCGCTGGTCGAACGCCCGGTAGAGCCCGGGCGCGTCGTCCAGCCGGCCGTGATGGGTGACAACCGAACCGGGCCGGGCCCGCCCGGACAGCACCAGGTCGCGCAGAAGCACCGTGTACCGGCGGTCATGGGTGCGGCCGAACCGCACCGAGATTCCCTTGGAGAAGAAGGTCGCCCACGGCACCGTGAGGCGGCCGTCCGCGTGCCCTTCAGGGGCCGGATGCAGGTCCTTGTCGGCGTAGACGCCGATGATGCCCAGGTGCCCGGTCGGATTGACCAGCCGGGCCAGATCGCCGATGACCTGCGTCGGGTTCTCCACGCCGGGCCTCAGACGGTCGTGCGCCTGGAACCCCACGGCGTCGATGCCGACCTGGACGCCGCTCACCGCCGCCTCCCCGGGCGCCAGGCCGTCGGCCCGGCGCCGTTCGCGGATCTGATCGACAGGATCCCCCCGCCGGTAGTCGATGGGAACGGCGCCGATCTCGCCGGCCTTGTCCAGCCGTTCGGGCACCGCATCGACGACGTAGACCTCGGCGGCTCCCTTCAACAGGGAGCTGTAGGCCGCCAGCAGGCCGATCGTCCCGGCGCCGAACACCGCGACCGTCGAGCCCGCGCTCACCTGTCCCAGTACGGTCGCGTGCCAGCCGGTCACGAACGCGTCCGCCAGCAGCACCAGATCGTCCTCGAGCTCATCACCCGGCCGACCGGGTACCGGGATGCAGTTGGCGTCGGCGTACGGCACCCGCAGCAGTTCCGCTTGCGCGCCGCGGTAGCCGCCCATCCCCGCATAGCCGTACGCCGCGCCGAATCCACCCGGGCGTACCCGCAGGCAGGCGGCTGACAGCCCCCGCGCGCAGTTGACGCATACCCCGCAGTACAGGTGGGTCGGGATCACCACTCGGTCGCCGGGCCTGACCATCTCCACCGCCGAACCGACCTGTTCGACGACGCCGAGCGGCTCGTGTCCCAGCACCAGTCCGGGCTCGGCGCCGGTCCGCCCGTCATACATGTGCAGATCGGTGCCGCAGATCGCACTCGAGGTGACCCGCACGACCACGTCGTCGCGGTCATCGAGCATCGCGTCCGGCACGTCCTTCACCACGACCGAACGCGTGTCGGCGAAGACAACGGCCTTCATGTCGGCCGCCTACGGATCATGCTGATCTACCCCCGCTTGTCTCATCCGGCGGCTGCGCCGTCCCGCCCCCGGATCACCCGCCACTGATCCCCATACCCGCTCACCCACGGCCTATCAGCGTTCCGTCGCCGATGGGCCGCCCGGCGGAGTCAGGTACGACCGTTTTTACGCAGAAAAGCGTGGTTTGTCGATATTGCTGTCGCTCTATAGATGCTTTGCGTTATCGGAGAGTGTTCTCCGTGATGTCGACGTTCCTTGATGGGTATTCCGGTTTCGTTGCTATTTACTTCTTGTGCCCATATTTGTGGTTACCGCCGCTAAATAGCGGAGATGACGAAATCGAGGAGGACCATGGACAGCTCTGCGGTCATGGAGGTCGTCCGCGCACCCGCCACCCCCTCTCCGGGGGTCGGGAAACGGCGGGCGGGTGGGTCGTCGCGGAGGGCCTCGATGCTCGGGCCGGCCTTCGTCGCGGCGATCGCGTACGTGGATCCCGGCAACGTCGCGACCAACTTCGCGGCGGGAGCCACGAGCGGGTACCTGCTCCTGTGGGTGGTGGTGGCGGCCAGTCTCGTCGCGATCCTGGTCCAGTTCCAGGCGGCCAAGCTCGGGATCGCGACCGGCAAGAGCCTGCCGGCGCTGTGCCGTGAGAGGTTCGCCCGCCGCGGGAACCTTCTGCTGTGGGCACAGGCCGAGATCGTGGTCCTCGCGACCGACGTGGCGGAGTTCACCGGCGCGGCCATCGGCATGCGGCTGCTGTTCGGCATGCCGGTGGCCCTGTCCGCGGCGGTGACGGCCGTGGTATCGCTCTTGCTGCTGGAGCTACGGCGACGGGGGCGGACACGCCCGTTCGAGTTGATGAGCACCGCGGCGCTGATACTCGTCGGCGCCGGCGTCGGGTACGACATCGTCTGCGTGGGTCATCAGTCCGGTTCCGGCTTCGTGAGCGGGCTGGCGCCGGGCTTCGCCGGTGCGCATTCGCTGGTCCTGGCGATGGGCATCGTAGGCGCCACCGTCATGCCGCATGCCATCTACCTGCACTCGGGGCTGGTCCAGGGGCGCGGATGGACACCCGACGCGGCCAGGCGGAGCCCATCGCTCGTGCGCCGGGCCCTGCGGACGGACTGCCTGCTCGGCCTGGGCGTGGCCACCCTCGTCAACACCTCGATGATCGCCTTCGGTGTCGGTCTCGCGGCGGCCACGGGCGGCGCGTGGACCGGCGACATCGTCGGCGCCCACGTGGAGCTGACCGGCAGGATCGGCGGCGCCGCCGCGCTCGCGTTCGCCGTCGCGCTCTTGTCGTCGGGCATTTCCTCGTGCGGCGTCGGGACCCTCGCCGGCGACATCGTCATGCGCGGTTTCCTGGGTCGGCGGCTGCCGCTGCACCTGCGTCGCGTGGTGACGATGGCGCCGGCCGTGCTGTTCCTGATGCTCGGCGTGCCGGTGACCGAGCTGCTGATCTTCAGCCAGGTGATCCTCTCCCTCGGCGTGCCCGTCGCGCTCTTCCTGCTCATCGGTTTCTGTCGCGACCGGTCGGTCATGGGCCCCCTGGTCAACGCCCCGGTGACCACGCGGCTCGCGGGCTGCTCGGGCGCTGTGGTCGCCGTGCTCGGCTGCTGCCTGCCGATCACGCTGCTGTGACGTCGATTAAGACAGTGACTCGAAAGGAAGGGCTCGTATGGTGACCGAACGTATTCACGACGGAATTCCCCAGCCGCAGCGCGACGGCAAGGGAGGCACCGACACCGGTCCACGAAACGTCGAACTCGACCGGCAGAACCCCGACCTGATCACCCCGCCGGAAACCGACAGCGGAACGCTGCCGAACATGAAGTTCTCTTTCTCCATGGCGCACACCCGCATCGAGGAGGGCGGCTGGACGCGTGAGGTCACCCAACGCGAACTGCCGGTCGCGACCACTCTGGCGGGCGTCGACATGAAGCTGAACCCCGGCGCCTACCGCGAACTGCACTGGCACAAACAGTCCGAATGGGGTTACGTCCTGGAGGGCAGCTGCCGGATCGGCGCGGTCGACCAGGAGGGCCGCAATTTCCTCGAAGACGTGAAAGAAGGCGATCTGTGGTTCTTCCCCAAGGGCGTCCCTCACCACATCCAGGCTCTGGCCGAAGGCGTGGAGTTCCTGCTCGTCTTCGACGACGGCGGGTTCTCCGAGAACTCCACATTCATGATCAGTGACTTCTTCGCACACACGCCGAAGAACGTGCTGGCCAAGAACTTCGGCTGGCGGCCCGAGCAACTGGACCACCTGCCGGAGAAGGAGAAGTACATCTTCCAGGGCCAGGTCCCGCCCCCGTTGTCGGCGGACCGGGTTTTCAGCCCGACCGGCGACGTGCCACAGACGTTCAAGCACAAGCTGCTCACCCAACGACCCCTGGAGTTCCCCGGCGGTCGCGTCCGCATCGCCGACCGCTCCAACTTCGCCGCGACCACCATCGCCGCCGCGCTGGTCGAGGTCGAACCCGGTGGCCTGCGTGAGCTGCACTGGCATCCCACCGACGACGAATGGCAGTACTACATCTCCGGCTTCGGGCGGATGGGAGTCTTCGCCAGCAGCGGACTGAACCGCACCTTCGACTTTCAGGCCGGCGACGTCGGCTATGTCCCCTTCGCCTACGGCCACTACATCGAGAACCTCGGGAACGAGCCACTCAGATTCCTGGAGATGTTCCGTAACCCGCGCTTCGAGGACATCTCGGCCGCCCAGTGGATGGCCAACACGCCACCACAGGTCAGCGCCGACACCCTCAACCTCCCACGGTCGATGATCGAGGCACTGCCCAAGGACAAGCGTCCGGTCGTGGCGTAGGACAGTGAGCCAAGGCCCGGTCGCGTACGCGACCGGGCATGCGTCCTTCCCGTGGCTGCTGCTGGACGCACCGGTCACGCCCCTCCGGCAGGTGTGTCGGCGTTCATGCGACGAGGCCGGTGGAGCGCGGTGCCGTGGCGGCCGTGGCCAGCGGTTCGTCAGATGTGCAGGACCAGAGCCCCACAGTCCTTCGCCGGCTTGCGCGATCCGCGGTGGGCATTCCGGCTCTTACCGGAGTGTCCGTTGCGGGGAGCTCCACCGAGGGTCGCGCGAGAGAACTACTTAGGGTTGGGCCATGGCCAGCGCTCATTCCTCCGTGTCCCGTGACCGCCGCCGCGCCGAACTGCGGGAGTTCCTGCGCAGCCGCCGGGCGCGGGTCTCGCCTGAGGACGTCGGGATGCCGGCGGGCGGTCGGCGCCGCACGCCGGGGTTGCGACGCGAGGAGGTCGCGGTGCTGGCCGGGGTCGGGGTGTCCTGGTACACGTGGCTGGAGCAGGGGCGCGACATCAAGGTGTCCGAGGAGGTCCTCGACGCGATCGCCCGCGCGCTGCTGCTGGACTCCGCCGAGCGCGCGCACCTGTACCTGCTGGCCGGCCTCAACCCGCCGCAGGCCCGAGCCGCGGCGTCCGTACCCGCCTCCCCGGCGGTCCGGCGGCTGCTGGACGCCTGGTCGCCACGGCCCGGCTACATCCGTGACCGCCACTGGAACTTCACCGCCATCAACGACGCGGCCCGGGTCGTGTTCGGCTACGGCGAGACCGACCACAACTGCCTGGTCTCCTTCTTCACCAACGCCCGCTACCGAGTGGTGCACCGGCACTGGGCCGAGACCGCGTCCGAGGTGGCCGCCGGCTTTCGCGCCGACGCCGCGCGCTATCCCGACGACCCGGAGTTCGACCGCATCGCCGCCGAACTGGCCGAGGTCAGCCCGGAGTTCGCCGAACTGTGGGCGCGCCACGACGTGGCCGAGCACACCAGCGCGGTGAAGGCGGTCGATCATCCGGAGGCCGGGACGCTGACCTTCGACGCCACGCTGCTGCCGCTGCCCGAGCACCCGGGACACCACCTGATCCTGCACAACCCCCGTCCGGGTACCGGCACCCGGGAGCGACTGGAGAAGCTGATGCGGGCGCGCAACCTGGTGGTGTCACACCCAGGATGAGCTGACACTGCCCGACCTCGTGCCGCGACCGCAGACTCATCGCCATGAGCAACAGCAGCAGGCAGATGAAGGCAGTGACCATCCCCGAGTTCGGCGAGGCCGAGGTTCTCCGCACCGCCGAGGTGGCGGTCCCCGAGCCCGGACCGGGCCAGGTCGCCATCGACGTCGCGTACGCGGGCGCCAACTTCGCCGAGGTCCTCTACCGGCGTGGCGTGGTGGACGTGCCCCTGCCCTTCGTACCCGGCATCGAGGTCGCGGGCCGGATCCGGGCCGTCGGCGAGGGCGTCGAGGACCTGACGGTCGGCCGGCCGGTGGCCGCGTTGACGATCGTCGACAGCGGTGGCTACGCGGAGGTGGTCGTGACCTCCGCGGACCTGGTCGCCCCGCTGGACGGTCTCGACCTCAGGTTGGACGTGGCGGCGGCGCTGCCGTCCAACAGCACCACCGCCTTCCTCGTGCTCGATCGGGTGGCGCACATCGAGCCCGGACAGAGCGTCCTGGTCCACGCCGCGGCCGGTGGCGTGGGCAGCCAGCTCGGTCAGGCCGCCCGGCTGCTGGGCGCGGGCCGCGTGGTCGGCACGGTCGGCAGCGAGGCCAAGATCGAGACCGCGAAGAGTTTCGGCTATGACGAGGTGATCCTGCGCGACCGGGTCGCCGAGGCCGGCGAGTTCGACATCGTCGTCGACATGGTCGGCGGCCCCGCTCGCCGCGCCGGCCTGGACCTCCTGGCGCCGATGGGACGCCTCGTGGTGATGGGCAACGCGTCGGGCGCCGATGACGTCGGTATCCCGGCCAACGAACTCTGGTTCACCAACAAGACGGTCTCCGGTTTCAACCTGGCCGCCTTCTCCGCGGCCTTCCCCGATGAAACGGGCCGGGCGCTGCGCCGCGCGGTGGAGGCCGCGGCGAAGGGAGCCCTGTGGGTCCAGGTCGAAACGCTGCCGCTGGAGCAGGCGGTGGAGACGCACCGCCGCATCGAGGCAGGGGCGACCACGGGCAAGCTGGTACTCGAAGTCGCGAGGCTCTGACCTGTGGCTATGCCGGTGGAGCGCCTTCCGGGGGAGGCGGTCCACCGCACTCGACCCCACCGTGGCGAGACCGGCCGCCAAGGTCCATGGAGAGGTCCCGGTCGCGAGCGGCGACTGAATTCTGGGCATCCGCAATTCGGTGCACCTCTTGACCTTTTTGATCGCGCTCCCCTAGCGTTTCACTACAAGAGACATCGTCTCTCTCAGAGAGACGCAACAAGGGGTGTGACCGCGTATGGGAAGAGCGCGCCTGGCGGCGGCGATGGTGGTCGTGGCCGCGGTGGCCATGGCCGGCTGTTCGACGCCGACCGATGATGCGACCAAAGGCAGTCGGGGGACGACAGGCGGAACGGCCGTCGATCAGGTCGACGCCTTCCCGGGGATCAAGCCGGATCAGGCGGTGGAGGCGCTGCTCCCGTCCGGGCTGAAGAAGGCCAAGAAGATCAGGATCGTGCTCTCCGCGGGCGCCCCGCCGACGTCGTACGTCTCGCCTGACGGCAAGACCAGCATGGGGCTGAACGCGGACATCGGGCGTGCGCTCGCGCGGGTCATGGGGCTGGAGCCGACGCTGGTCTCGATCTCACTCGACGGCATCATCCCCGGGCTGCAGTCCAAGAAGTACGACATGGCGGTGGCCTCCATGTCACCGACGCCCGAGCGGCTCCAGGTACTGGACATGGTGGCGTTCACCAAGGGCGGCTCGGCGGTCGCCGTGCCCACGGGCAACCCGAAGAAGCTGACCTCGGACACGCTGTGCGGTCACCGGGTGGCGGTCGCGGTCGGGTCGCTGCAGGCCACGACCCGTCTGCCGAAACTCAGCCAGGAGACGTGCGTGAGCAAGGGCAAGACGGCGATCGACCCCGTGGAACTGCCGGACCAGAGCCAGGTGCTGCTGGCCCTTTCGAGCGGCCGCGTCGACGCGGTCATGGCGGACGGGCCGGTGCTGGGGTACGCGCAGAAGACGCAGAACGCCAAGTTCGAGGTACTGCGCGACGAGTCGAACCTGACCTCGACCGGCGGGATGGCGGTCGTGAAGGGGGCCGAGCTGACGCCGGCGCTCGTCAAGGCGATGGCGGTGCTGCACGGGCTTCCCGAGTACCAGCGGATCTACCAGAAGTGGGGCATGTCCAACTACATGCTGCCGGCCGCCGAACTCGGTCAGCTGAAGGGCTGAGGGGCCGGTCCGGTGAGCGTCACGACAGAGGTCCGGCAGCGGACCCGTCGCAGTCCCCGCCCGAGCAGGTGGCGGTACGTCACCGTCGCGGTGTGCGTCCTGGTGGTGCTGTGGCTGGCCGACGCGCTGGTGAGCAACCGCAACTTCGGCTGGTCGGTCGTCGGCCAGTATCTGTTCAGCGCCGTGATCCTGCGCGGTCTGCTGCTGACGCTGGAACTCACCGTGCTCGTCATGGTCATCGGGTCCGTGCTGGGCATCGGCCTGGCGGTCATGCGCACGTCCGCGAACCCGCTGCTGTCCCGGGCGGCGTGGGGCTACATCTGGTTCTTCCGCGGGACGCCCCTGCTGATCCAGGTGATCTTCTGGTTCAACATCGCGGCGCTGTTCCCCCGGATCGGACTGTCCGTCCCGTTCGGGCCGTCGCTGGTATCGATCGACGCCAACACCCTGATCAAGCCGTGGACCGCCGCGCTGCTGGCGCTGTCGCTGAACGAGGGCGCGTACATGGCCGAGATCGTGCGCGGTGGACTGCTGGGGGTGGACCGAGGGCAGTATGAGGCGGCACAGGCACTGGGAATGCGGCCGCGCAAGGTCTTCCAGATCGTCATGCCGCAGGCCGTGCGGACGGTGATACCGCCCACCGCGAACCAGGTGGTGACGACCTTCAAGAACACCGCGCTGGTCAGCGTCATCGGCCTGGCGGACCTGCTGCACAGCGCCCAGGTCGTCTACGCGCTGAACTACCAGACGATTCCGCTGCTGATCGTCGCCGCCTTCTGGTATCTCCTGCTCACCTCGCTGCTGAGCTACATGCAGGCACGCCTGGAACGCAGGTACTCCAAGGGCTACGCGCCGAGATCGCGGCCGCGGGCCGAGGCGAATCCCGGCATGGTGGAGGAGGTCTAGTGGAGCCGCCGATGATCGACCTGCGTGGGATAAGGAAGAGCTTCGACTCGGTGCAGATCCTCAAAGGCATCGACTATTCGGTGTCGCGGGGCTCGGTGAGCTGCCTGATCGGCCCATCGGGCTCCGGGAAGTCCACCCTGCTGCGCTGTATCAACGGGCTGCAGCTCGCGGATGGGGGAGAGGTGTGGGTCGATGGCGAACTGATCGGTCTGCGGATCGAGGGCGACCATCTGGTTCCACTGCCGGAGAAGGAGCTCGCCGACCAGCGCCGCCAGATCGGCATGGTCTTCCAGCGCTTCAACCTCTTCCCGCACATGACCGCGTTGGACAACGTCATGGCCGGGCCGCTGCGGGTGCACCGCGCCGCCAAGGCGGAGACCCGTGAGCTGGCCATGAGCCTGTTGGAGCGGGTGGGACTGGCCGCGCGCAGTGACTATTACCCCAATGAACTGTCCGGTGGTCAGCAGCAACGCGTGGCGATCGCGCGGGCGCTGGCCATGCGGCCCAAGGTGATGCTCTTCGACGAGCCGACGTCGGCGCTGGATCCGGAGTTGGTCGGCGAGGTGCTGTCGGTCATGCGCGATCTGGCCGCCGAGGGCATGACGATGATCGTCGTCACGCACGAGATGGGGTTCGCCCGCGATGTGGCCGACCACGTGTGCTTCATGGACGACGGAGTGATCGCCGAGGAAGGGCCGCCCGAGACCGTGCTCACCCGCCCGCGGACCGCAAGAGCACGGGAATTCCTGAGACAAGGCTGACTACACAGTGATGCACAGCGTTGACGGCGAAATCGATATCGAGCGCGTACGCGACGAGACTCCGGGCTGCCGCGATCTCGTCCACCTGAACAACGCCGGGTGCGCGCTGCCGCCCGCGGCCGTGGTCGACACGACGGTGGACTATCTGCGGCATGAGGCGGCGCGGGGCGGATACGAGGCGCAGGCCGCGCGGTCCGAGCAGATCGAGGCGGCCTACACCTCGCTGGCCCGCCTGATCGGTGCCGGGCGATCGGAGATCGCGTTGGCCGACAACGCGACGCGTGCCTGGGACATGGTGTTCTACGGCATGCGGTTCGCGCCGGGAGACCGGATCCTGACCTGCCGGTCGGAGTACGGCAGCAACGCGATCGCGTACCTGCAGCAGGCGAGACGCTTCGGCGTCGAGGTCGCGGTCATCGATGACGACCCCAGCGGGCAGATCGACCTCGCCCTGCTCGAGAAGGAGCTGGACGACGACCGCGTCAGGCTCGTGTCGATCACGCACATCCCGACGCAGGGTGGTCTGGTGAATCCCGCGGCGGCGGTCGGTGCGCTGGCCGAGGCCGCCGGGGTGCCGTTCCTCCTCGACGCCTGCCAGTCGGCGGGACAGCTCGACCTGGACGTCACCGCGCTGCGCTGCGACATCCTGACCGGGACGGGCCGCAAGTACCTTCGGGGACCGCGTGGGACGGGATTCCTGTACGTACGGGAGAGCGCGATGCCCCTGTTCGAGCCGGCGATGCTGGACAACGGATCCGCGGTGTGGACGGCCCCCACCGAATACGCGATGAATCCCGACGCGCGCCGCTACGAGACCTGGGAGAAGAACTACGCCGCGATCGTCGGTCTGGGGGCGGCCGTCGACTACGCCCTGTCCCTGGGGATGGACGCGATCGAGGCCCGCGTCCTCGCCCTGGGCGAGCGGCTGCGACAGACCCTCGAGGGCATCGACGGCGTCCGGGTGCGAGACCTCGGCCGGACCCGGTGCGGGATCGTGTCGTTCACCGTCGACGATGTCCCGCCCGACGAGGTGGTGCGCGCGCTGGCCGGCGACGGAGTCAACACCAGCGTCTCCCGGCGCACGTCGTCGCAGTGGGACCTGCCCTCCCGCGGACTGACCAGCGTCGTACGGGCGTCCGTGCACTACTACAACACCGAAGCCGAGATCGACCACGTCGGCTCGCTCATCGGGCGGCTCGGTCGGCCGACCCGACGCCCATCACGGTGATCGAGAATGGGTTCGTTGATCTCAGGGTTGCTTCGTCGGGGAGGAATACGTGATGGACAAGGCCGACAAACCTGCGTCGTTGCAAGGCGTCGACCGGGTGCTGACCGTCCTGGAGGCCTTCGTCAACCAGACTGAGTGGCGCGTGTCCGACCTGGCCAAGCACCTGGGCATCCACAAGGCCGTGACCCACCGGATCGTCCGTTCTCTGGAACAGCGGCAGTACCTGGAACAGGCCGAGGCCCGCGGCTCGTACTCGCTCGGCCCCGCCGCCGTCGCGCTGGGCCGGGCGGCCGGCCGCCGGGCACCGCGGACGGCCGCCCGGCGGCATCTGATCCGCCTGGCCGAGCAGACCGGTGAGGTCGTCCTCTTCTACATGCTCCGCGGTCACCGGTACGTCTGCGTCGAGCGGCTGGACATCAACGCCGAGACCGCGCTCACCGTGGAGATCGGCGACACCATCGGCCTGAACGCCGGAGCCGGAAAGACGCTCCTGGCGTACCAGGACGAGCAGTTCCTCCGCGAGGTGCTCGCCGCGCCGCTGCCGCGCTACACCGACCGGACCCCCACCGACCCCCACGTCATCCGCGCCATGCTGGAGAAGATCCGCGCCGAAGGGGTCTGGGTCAGCAACGGGGAGATCACCCCGGACACGCTCGGGGTGTCGGCCCCGGTCCGCGACGCCGACGGGCCCGGCAGGTACTGCGTCTGCGTGACCATGTCGGCCGGGACCGTCGACGAGCGGCGACTCGCCAGCGTCTCCGCCGCCGTCCAGGACACCGCGACGGCCGTGTCGCAGAGCCTGGGGCACCGCGAGACCGGCATCGACGATCACGAGGGAACCCGATGACGATCGCCTATAGGGCGGCCACCGTGATCACGGATGTGCTCGCCGACACCGCCGTCCACGACGCGGTCGTCCTCATCGAGGCCGACCGGATCGCCTGGGTCGGGCCGGCCGACCGAGCACCGATCTCCGCGCACGTCGAGACGGTGGATCTCGGTGACCGCGTCCTGTTGCCCGGCCTGATGGACGCCCACGTGCACCTGGCCTTCGACGCGAGCGGCGACCCGGTCGAGAGCATGCTGGCCCGGGACGAGCCGGCGCGACTGGAGAGCATGCGGCGCTCCGCCCGGCAACTGGTCGAAAGCGGCGTGACGTTCGCCCGGGATCTCGGCTCCCCACGCGGTCTCTCGGCGCGGATCCGCGACGAGATCAGGGACGGCACGACTCCGGGCCCGCGCCTGATGGTCGCGGGCCGGCCCCTGACCCGGCCCAGCGGACACTGCTGGTTCATGGGGAACGAGGTCGACGGACCAGGCCGGGCGCGAGACGCGGTACGCGAGGAACTCGACGCGGGGGCCGACCTGATCAAGGTCATGGTCACCGGCGGCCGGATGACGGCGGGTACGGATCCGCTGCGGTTCGAGATCCCCGAGACCACCCTGGCGGCGATCGTCGACGAGGCGCACCACCACGGCGTCACCGTCGCCGCGCACGCGCTGTCCACGGCGGGCGTACGCGCGGCCGTCACCGCGAGGGTCGACACGATCGAGCACGGCACGTTCATCTCCCCGCAGGGCGGTGACGGCTTCGACACCGCCCTGGTTCGCGAACTGGCCGACGCGGGGATCGCGGTCTGCCCGACCCTGGGCGTCGTCGGCGCGCACGCGCACCCCATCCCCCTCGAGATCCGAGGCGGCTGGATCGCCGGTCTCCACGCCGCCGGGGTGCCGATCCTCGCCGGCACCGATTCGGGCATCCCACGCCACCCCCACGTCGGTGGCGTCGTGGACGGGCTGAAGGGCCTCCTCGCCGCGGGCCTCTCGACTCGGCAGGCGCTGGCGGCGGCCACCGAAGCCGGGATGCGCGCGGCCGGACTCCCCATGGCCGGTGCCGTCAAGCCCGGCTACCTCGCCGATGTGATCGCCGTCGACGAAGACCCGCGATCCGACGTCGAGGCGTTGCTGGAACCTCCGGTGGTGATCGCCGCCGGCCGTATCGTCAAGGACACCACGGGGGAGGCCGGCGCCTGACCCTCACGCCTTTCCGACCGCTCGGCGCCGCCGCGCGAAGCGCGCGATGGGATTGTCCAGGGTGCCGACGAGTTGCAGCGCGCCGGCCGGGTCGGCCAGGTCGACCATCTGCCGGTTGTTCCGCAGTTGCAGCCGGTTCAGGCAGGACAGCGCGAAGCGCTCGGCGAACAGGTCGTGGCGCGCGAACCGGTCGGCCAGGTGAGGGACGGAGTCCTGGTAGTCGGCGACGCAGGCGGCCACCGTCGACCAGAAGCCCTCCTCGTCCAGGGTGCCGTCCGCGTCGAGGGTCGCGCTGAGGAAGCGGAAGAAGCAGTCGAAGACGTCCGTGAAGATCGACAGGATCTTCACGTCCTCGGGCACGTCCGCGCGGATCCGCTCGATCGCGGGCGGCAGCGGCCGGTCCGCGCTCATCACGCCGATCTCCTCGGCGATGTCCTTGAAGACGGCGCGCCGGGGGACGCCCCGCTCGTCGAGGACGAGGATGACGTTCTCGCCGTGCGGCATGAAGACCAGGTCATGGGCGTAGAAGCAGTGCAGGATCGGCGTCAGGTAGGCGTCGAGGTACCGGCGCAGCCACGCGGCCGGCTCCAGACCCGACGCCCCGATCAGGGCGCTCGCCAGGGAGTCGCCCGCCCGGTCGACGTGCAGGAGCGAGGCCATGGTCGCGAGCCGTTCGCCGGGCCCGAGCAGCGGGACCGGGCTCTCCCGCCACAGCGCGGCGAGCATCTTCCGGTACGCGGAGCCCTTGTCCGAGGCGGCGGCGTACTGCTCGTGGTGGTAGCCGACCGCGGCGCGCTCCCGCAGGACGGCTAGGCCGGTCCGCTTGAGCACCTCGTCGCCGGCGACCAGGTCGGCGACCCAGTCGTTGATGGCCGGGGTCGCCGCCATGTACTCCGCGGACAGGCCGCGCAGGAAGCCCATGTTCAGCACGGACAGGGCCGTCTTGACGTAGTGCTTCGTCGGCGCGGTCACGTTGAAGAACGTCCGGATCGACTGCTGGGGGAGGTGATCGTCGTCCCCCGGTCCGAGGAACACCAGGCGGCGGCGCGCCACCTCGCCCGCGAACGTCACCGACAGGCGGTTCCACCACTGCCACGGGTGGACGGGGATCAGGTGGAAGTCGGCGAGGTCCAGCCCGAGCCCGGTCATCGTCGCGGCGAACCGGTCGAGGACCCGCTCGCCGAGCTCCGCGCGCATCAGCGCGTCGTGGTCCAGGCCCGCGCCGCCGGTGAACGCGCAGTGGTCCCGGTGCGCGGCCAGCCACAGCAGGCGGACGGGCCGGGCCGCCTCCGGGGCGTACCGGTGGTACTCCTCGGCGTCGAAGCCGAGACGCCCGTTGTTCGCCACGAAGCAGGGGTGGCCCTCCGTCATGCCGGTCTCGACGGCCTGGAAGTCCGCCCGTGCCAGGTCGGCCGCGGGGACCGGCGGGCGGGCCAGCTTGAACGCGCTGCTCGCGAGTGTGCTGGTGATCTCCTCCAGGTAGACGGGGAGCACGTCGTCGCTGAGGCCGAGCGTGTGCCGCAGCTCCAGGATCAGGTCGACCGCGTCCAGCGGAAGCTCGGCGCCGGGCCGCCGGCGGGTGATCGAGCCCGCGTCGATCCGCCAGTGGTCCAGGGCCATGACACGGGCCGCGAACCGGTACTCCACGCCGCCGTCGTCGCCGCGCACGGCGTACCGGCCGTCGGGCAGCCGTTCGGGGGTCAGCAGCCGTTCGTGCGCGAACTCGGCGAGCGCCTTGCGCACCAGGAGCCGGTTCGCGTGCGCCCAGCGTCCGGGCGTCAGGTGCGCGACGGCGTCAGGGGCGCCGGGGCGCTCACCGGGATCTCGGGTCGCCGCGTACCGCTCGCGGGTGCAGACGCTCAGCAGGGCCTGCTTGCCCGGTAGCGGCACGGTGCCGACGACGTCGAAGCCGACGGTCGCGTTGAGCGCGTGGACCGCCGTGTTGCGCACGTCGGGTTCGACGATGACGCGGCGGGTCCGGGGGTCGGCGAACAGCAGCTCCATCACCGTGACGAGCACGGCGCGGGTGAAGCCGTGGATCGGCGTGTCGGCCGGCGCGACCAGGAAGTGCATGCCGACGTCTCCGGGGCGCGCGTCGTACACCGCGCCGAGCTCGCGGCCCGGGTCGTAGCGTTCGACGAGGAAGGCCGGCCGGCCCTCGTGCAGGCCGAGGAACGCGTCGTGCCCGGGCCGCGCCGCGATGGACTCGAACTCCGCGACCACGTCGGACGGGCTCGCGTCGCCCATCATCCAGAACACCGACTTGGGGTGCGTGACCCAGCGGTGCAGCAGGGCCGCGTCGCCGATCGGGTCGACGGAGCGGAGCGCGAACTCGCCGAGCCGGTCGTCGATCCGGGAGAACACCGTCATTCGGCCACGACCTCCTCCGTGGGGGCGCCGAACTCCTGGAACGCGATGGACCGCTCGACCGGGTAGGGCTCGCGGCCGAGCAGGCTCCGGATGATGCAGGAATTGCGGTAGGCGGCCATGCCCAGGTCGGGTGCCGTGAAGCCGTGGGTGTGCAACTCGGCGTTCTGCACGTAGACGCCGCCGCCGGTCGTGTGGACGCTGTAGTCGCGCCGGACCGCGAGGCGCCCGGCCGGGTCCCACCGGAGGCGGTCCGCGACCGGGGTGAGGAAGCCGGGGACCTGGTACCGGTAGCCGGTGGCGAGGACCAGGCCCTCGGTCGTGAGCGTGAAGTCGCGGCCCTGCTCCTCCTGGCGCAGGCCGAGTGTGTACGCGCCGGTCGCGGCGTCGTGGCGGACCTCGCGCAGCGCCGTGCCGGTCATCAGCCGCGTCGGGCAGGGCCGGACGAGGTTCTTGCGGTACAGCAGGTCGAAGATCTCGTTGATGAGGTCGGCGTTGATGCCCTTGTACAGGCCCTTGTGGGCGGCCGAGAGCCGGTCGCGGGTGGGGGCGGGGAGCGCGTGGAAGTAGTCGACGTACTCCGGCGACGTCATCTCCAGCGTCAGCTTCGTGTACTCCAGCGGGAAGAACCGGGGGGACCGGGTCACCCAGTTCAGCTCGTAGCCGCCGTCGTCGACGTCCTGCAGCAGGTCGTGGTAGATCTCCGCGGCGCTCTGGCCGCTGCCGACGACCGTGACGCTGCGTTTGACCCGCAGCGCGGAGCGGTTCGGCAGGTACGCGGAGGAGTGCAGCGCGTCGCCGGGCAGATCGCGGCAGCAGTCCGGGACGTACGGCGGGGTCCCGGTGCCCAGGACCAGGTTCCGGGCGCGGAAGGTCGCGCGGTCGCCGGTGGCCGCCCGGTCGGCGTGGACGACGTAGACCTCCTCGGCCTCGTCGTACTCCACGGCCGTGACGCGGTGGCCGAAGCGGATCGTGGGCAGCCGGCCGGCCGCCCAGCGGCAGTAGTCGACGTACTCGGCGCGCAGCGGGAAGAAGCTCTCACGGATGTAGAAGGGGTACAGGCGCCCCCACGTCTTCAGGTAGTTGAGGAACGAGAACGGCGAGGTCGGGTCGGCCAGCGTGACCAGGTCGGCGAGGAAGGGCGTCTGCAGCGTGGTGCCCTCCAGCAGCATGCCCGGGTGCCAGTCGAACTCCGGCTCGCTCTCCAGGAAGATCCCGTCGAGATCGTCGATCGGGTCGGTCAGGCAGGCGAGGCCGAGGTTGAAGGGGCCCAGTCCGATGGCCACGAAGTCATGAGGCGTGGGCAAGGTCGTCTCCCAGGAGGTCGCGGGCGTGCCCGGCGAGGAGGTCGAGGACGTCGGCGATGTCGCGGATGGTGGTGCGCGGGTTCAGGAGCGTGAACTTCAGGTGGTGACGGCCGTCGACGACCGTCGTGGCCACGACCGCCGCCCCGGACGCGGACAGCGCGGCGGCCGCGTGCAGGTTCGCCCGGTCGAGCGCCGCGTCACCCGCCCCGGGCGGCGCGTAGCGGAACACGAGAGTGCTCAGCCGTGGCCGTACGACGACCTCGAAGCGCGGGTCGGCGTCCAGCAGCGTCCACGCCTCGGCGGCCCGGTCGAGCACCGCGTCGAAGAGCCCGCCGACCGTGTCCGCCCCGATGACGCGCAGGGTGAGCCACAGCTTCAGGGCGTCGAACCGGCGGGTGGTCTGCAGGCTCTTGTCGACCTGGTTGGGCACGCCCTGCGCGGCGCTGCGCGCGGGGTTGAGGTAGTCGGCGTGGTAGGTCACGTGCCGCAGGACGGCTCCGTCCCGTACGAGCACCGCGCTGCAGCTGACCGGCTGGAAGAAGGACTTGTGGTAGTCGACGGTGACCGAGTCGGCCCGCTCGACGCCGTCCAGCAGGTGCCGGCGGCGCGACACCAGCAGCCCGCACCCGTACGCCGCGTCGACGTGCAGCCACACGCCGGCCCGCGCGCACAGTTCGGCGATCTCCGGCAGCGGGTCGATGCCGCCGAAGTCGGTGGTTCCGGCGGTCGCGACCACCGCCATCGGCACCAGGCCCTCGCGGCGGCACCGGTCCAGCTCGCGGGCGAGCGCGCCCGGCCGCATCCGCCGGTCCCGGTCGCACGGCACTCCGATCACCGCGTCGTCGTCCAGGCCCAGCAGCCGCGCCGCCTTGACCACGCTGAAGTGCCCGTGCGCGGAGGCGAGGACGCGCAGCCGGGGGAGTACGCCCGCCCGCGCGGGCGCGCGTCCGCACGCCTCTTCGCGGGCCAGCAGCAGGGCCTGGAGGTTGGACTGCGTGCCGCCGCTCGTGAACACCCCGTCGGCGGCGGGGCCGAGGCCGAGGCGCCCGGCCGTCCACTCGATCAGGCGGCGTTCGATCAGCGTGCCGCCGGCGCTCTGGTCCCAGGTGTCGAGCGAGGAGTTGACGGCCGACAGCACGGCCTCGCCGAGCAGGGCCGGGACGGCCACCGGGCAGTTCAGGTGGGCGAGGTAGCGCGGGTGGTGGAAGTAGACGGCGTCGCGCAGGTAGAGGTCGTCGAGTTCGTCGAGGGCGGCGGTCGCGTCGCCGAGGGGCCGGTCGAGGTCGACGGCGGCGACCTCTTCGGCGAGCCGGTCCGGGGCGATGCCGGTGAACGGCCGGTCCGCCGCGGCGATCCGGTCCGCCACGCGGTCGACGCCGGCGGCGACGAGGCCGCGGTAGAGCTCGGCGGTGTCCGCGCCGAGCAGCGGGGAGGTGAAGGTCACGGGTCGTCCTTCCCGGGTCAGTCGTCGGCGGGGGCCGTGCCGGCCACCGCCTCGGCGAGCAGGTCCTCCTCGGTCGCGCCCCGGCGCCAGTAGCCGGTGAACACCACGGCGCGGCGGTCGAAGCCGCGCTCGCCGACCAGGTGCCGCCGCAGGGCCCGCACGCCGGCGGCCTCGCCCGCGATCCAGGCGTACGGGGTGCCCGCCGGCAGCGTGGCGGCCCGGACCGCCTCCAGGGTCGCCCCGGCGGGGGCGTTCTCCCGGACCAGCCAGGTGACCTCGGCCTGCGCCTCCGTCGGCAGGTCCTGCACGTCGGCCGCGTGCGGCACCTCGATCCACACGCGGGCTCGGGCGGTCGCGGGCAGCCAGGCGAGGATGCCGGCGACGGCGGGCAGCGCCGTCTCGTCCCCGGTGAGCAGGATCCAGTCGGTGCCGGGCGGCGGCCGGAAGTCGACCCCGCCGTTGTCGGGTTCCACCGGGCCGAGCACGACGACCGGGTCTCCCGGGGCGGCGCGGGCCGCCCAGCGGCACGCCGGCCCGCCGTCCCCGTGCAGGGCGAAGTCGACGTCGAGCTCGTCGGGGTCGCTGCGCTGCTCGCGCGCGGTGTACGTGCGCATCACCGCGCGTACGGCCGGATCCATCGCCCGCCACCGCGCGAACCAGTCCTCGCCCGCCTCGGTGGGAACGACGGGCGCGTCCTGGTGGGGGTGGGGGAGGAACAGCTTGAACCGCTGGTCACGGCCGCCGCAGGCGAGGCCGGTGAGGGGGTCCCCGCCGAACGTGATCCGGACGATCGACGGGCCGAGGCGCCGCGTCCGCACGACCCGCAGGTCGAAGAACCGGAACGGAGCGGCGGTGGCGGTGGTGCTCACGATGGGTCTCTCCTGTCGTCGCGGGTCAGCGGACCTTCTGGGCCTTCTGGAGGGCGGCGGCGAGCGTCTCGATGAGCGGCGCGAAGCCCGCGTTGCTGAAGCGCGGCTCGCTCTGCCAGGGCGTGACCTGGCCCGCCTTCACGGAGGGCAGCTTCGCCCAGGTCGGCTTGGCGGCCAGGTCCTTCGGCTGCAGCGCCGAGGTCCGCGCGTCCAGCAGGATCACGTCGGCCGGGTACTTGTCGGCGTTCTCCCAGCTCAACTCCTCGAAGAAGCCCTGGGAGCTGACCTTGTCCGGCACGATCAGGTCCACGCCGAGGCTGCGGAAGTACCGCAGGTCGGCGTTCGCGTTCGGGTCGGAGGCGTAGAACAGGTCGGGACTGCCGGAGGCGGCCAGGACCTTGAGGCCGCTCTTGGCCTTGGCCACCGCGCGGAGCGTCTCCGAGGCGCGGTCGAACCGCGCCTTGGCGTCGGTGACCTGCCGGGCCTTCAGGTCGGCGCCGAGAGCGGCCGCCAGCTCCTCGTACCGCCGGATCGGCTCGGTGACGGACACCTTCGCGGCGGTGATGGCGACGCTCGGGGCGAGCGCCGCGATCTTGTCCTTGCTGTTGTCCGGGACGTACCAGAGCGCGTTCGGCAGGTACATGTCGGTGATCAGCAGGTCGGGCCGGAGTCCGGCGTACTTCTCGACGTTGAACTCGCCGAAGGTGTTGCCCAGCACCGTCACCTTGCTCACGTCGAGGCTGCCGGCGAGCGGGTCCGGCCTGCCGTCCTTGAGCGTGGTCGGGCCGAACACGCCGACGATCCGGTCGCCGAGGCCGAGGTCGTGCAGGACCGCCGCCGTCCCGATGTAGGCGACGAGGCGTCGCGGGCGGCTCTTCGCGGTCACCCGCCGGCCGCGGTCGTCGGTGAACGCCCAGGATCCGCCGCTCTTCGCCGCGTCCGACCCGCCGCCCCCTCCGCAGGCGGTGACGAGCGCGCCCGCGCCGATTCCGCCGAACGCGGCCAGCAGGCCGCGGCGGGACAGTCCTGGGGTCCGGACATGGGGCATGACGGTTCCTCTCCTGCGAAGGGGACATGGGGGACGGGCGGCAGGTGCCGCGAGATCGAAGTTAGGTTAACCTAACCTAAGTCGACCTTGTCCAGTGTGATCGCGATCTCGATCCGGAGCCCTTCCGTGTCCGTCACCAAGTCGTCGGCGCCGTCCGCGGTGCCGCCCCCGGCCGCCCCACCGGCGGCACGAGGCCGGTCCGCGCGCCGTGCCGGGCCGCCCGCCGCGCTGCTGCTCCTGCTCGCCGTCCTCGCGGCGAGCCTGGCCATCGGCGCCCGGCGGTACTCCCTCGGCGAGGTCTGGCACGGCCTCCTCGATCCGGACGCCCCCGCCTACACCGTCGTCCGCGAGACCCGGCTGCCGCGCACTCTCCTGGGCCTCCTGGCCGGTGCCGCGCTCGGCCTCGCCGGCGGGGTCATGCAGGCGCTGACCCGCAATCCGCTCGCCGACCCCGGCCTGCTCGGCATCAACGCCGGCGCCTCGGCCGCCGTCGTGTCCGCGATCGCCTTCCTGGGGATCAGGTCCGTCACGGGGTACGTGTGGTTCGCGTTCGTGGGGGCGGGCGCGGTCGCCGTCCTGGTCTGGGCGGTCGGCGGGGGACGCGCCGCCACGCCGGAGCGGCTGGCCCTCGCCGGGGCGGCCGTCAACGCGGCGCTGTACGCCTATGCCAGCGCGGTCGAGCTCATCGACACGGCCTCCCTGGACAGGATGCGGTTCTGGACGGTCGGGTCGCTGGCCACCGCCCGGCCCTCGACCGTCACGGGGATCGCCCCGTTCGTCGCGGCCGGGGTGCTGCTCACCGCCGCGCTCGCCCGTCCGCTCAACGCGCTGGCCCTCGGCGACGACGGCGCCCGCGCGCTCGGCGCCCGTCCCACCTGGACGCGGACCGGCGCGCTCGTCGCCGTCACGCTGCTGTGCGGCGCGGCCACCGCCGCGTGCGGGCCGATCGTCTTCGTCGGGCTGATGGTGCCGCACCTCGTACGCGCGCTGACCGGCCCCGACCTGCGCCGGCTGCTGCCCTACTGCGCGGTGCTGGCCCCGGTGATGCTGCTCGGCGCCGACGTGCTCGGCCGGGTCCTCGGCCGGCCCGCGGAGATCCAGGTCGGCATCGTCACCGCGGTGGCGGGCGGCCCGGTCTTCCTGGCCGTCGTCCGGCGGGGCCGGGCGGGGCGCGCATGAGGCGCGTGGATGAGCGGCAGGAGCGGAACCAACCGAGCAGGGCGATCGTGCTTCGGACCTCCGGCGGGCTCTCGGTACGGCTGCGGCCGCGCGCCCTCGCGGTCGGCGCGGCGTGCGTGCTGATCGCCGTGGCCGGGGCCGTCCTCGCCATCGGCGGAGGTGACTATCCGATGAGCCCGGTGGACGTCGTCCGCACGCTCCTCGGCGGGGGAAGCCCCGCCGACGCCTTCATCGTCGAGCAGGTACGGCTGCCGCGCGTGCTCACGGCCCTGACGGCCGGTGCCGCGCTGGCGTTCTCCGGCGCGGCGTTCCAGGCCCTGGCCCGCAATCCGCTCGGCAGCCCGGACCTCCTCGGGTTCACCCAGGGCGCGGCGGCCGGGGCCCTCGCCGCGATCGTCGTCGGCGGCGGCGCGGTGGCGCTGGCGGCCGGCGCGGTCGCCGGAGGAATCGCCACCGGGGTCGTCATCTACCTGCTCGCCTGGCGCGAGGGCCTGCACGGCGGCCGGCTCGTCCTCGTCGGCATCGGCGTCGCCGCGATCCTCACCGGGATCAACGGCTACCTGATCACCCGCGCGAACATCTCCGACGCCGCACGCGCGGTCCTCTGGCTGACCGGCACCCTCGACGGGCGCGGCTGGGGCGACCTGGCCCCGGTCCTGACGGCCACGATCGTGGTCGTGCCGGCGGTGCTGCTCGGCTGCGCCCGGGGCCTGCGGATCCTCGAGATGGGCGATGACGCGGCGACGGCGCTCGGCGTACGGGTGCAGCGGATCCGCCTGGCGCTGCTGGCCTCGGCGGTGCTGCTCAGCGCGCTCGCCGCCGCGGCCACCGGCCCGGTCTCGTTCGTCGCGCTGACCGCCCCGCAACTGGCCCGGCGCCTCACCCGCGAACCGGGTCCCAACCTGCTGCCCTCCCTGTGCATGGGCGCGGCGCTGCTGGTCACCGCCGACCTGGCCGCCCAGCGGCTGATCCCCGGCCACCAGTTGCCGGTCGGCGTGGTGACCGGCGTGCTCGGCGGCGCCTACCTGATCTGGCTGCTCGCCACGGAACGCCGCACGGGACGGCTGTGACGACTTCGGACCGTTCGATGACGGAGGCAGGAAACGTGGGACACGACGGCACGCGCGAACGCGCACACCGTACGCCGGGCGCCGTGCCCGGACCGGCGGACCAGGGGCACCGCGCGCCCCGTCCGCCGGACGACGCGGCCGGACCGGCGGAGGGGGAGCGGGGCGCGGGAGCGGGCGGAACCAGGCTCATGGGGCGGGCACTGACGCTCGCGTACGAGCGCCGGGTCGTCGCCGAGGAGCTGACCGTGGCGATCCCCGACCGGTCCTTCACCGTCATCGTGGGGCCGAACGCCTGCGGCAAGTCGACGCTGCTGCGCGCGCTCGCGCGCATGCTCAGGCCGCGCTCCGGCACCGTGCTGCTGGACGGCCGGGACATCCACGCGCAGGCCACGCGTACGGTCGCGCGAACGCTCGGGCTGCTGCCGCAGTCGTCTATCGCCCCGGAGGGCATCAGGGTCGCCGACCTGGTGGCGCGCGGCCGGCACCCCCACCAGGGCCTGTTCCGCCAGTGGTCGGCCGACGACGAACGCGTCGTCCAGGAGTCGATGGCCGCCACCGGCGTGGCGGAGCTGGCCGGCGCCTGCGTCGACGAGTTGTCCGGCGGTCAGCGCCAGCGCGTCTGGATCGCGATGGCGCTGGCCCAGGAGACCCCGCTGCTGCTCCTGGACGAGCCAACGACCTACCTGGACATCGCCCATCAGATCGACGTGCTCGACCTGTGCGCGCGCCTGCAGCGGGAGCAGGGCCGCACCCTCGTCGCCGTGCTGCACGACCTGAACCACGCGGCACGGTACGCCGACCATCTGATCGCGATGCGCGGCGGGCGGGTGGTCGCCGAGGGAGCCCCCGCTGAGGTGGTCACGGCCGAGCGGGTGGAGGAGGTCTTCGGCCTGCCCTGTCGCGTGATCGACGATCCGGAGACCGGGACGCCCCTGGTCGTGCCCGCGGCACGGCGGCGGTAGGGCCGGCGCGGACGGGGCGGGGCGGGGGCCGGTCCACCGCTCGGCGGCGCCCCGCGCGAGGTACCGGCGGCTCAAAGATTCCGTCGAATCGCGTTTCACAGGGGTGGCCCGGCCGGTCACCCGTGATCGTCTTCTTGGCGGAAACGACCTCTGCCAAGGAGATCAGATGATCAAGTCTTTCGACCGACGCATCGTCACCGCGGCCACGACCGTCGCACTCGGCCTCGTCCTCACCCAGGCGCCCGCAAGCGCGGCCCGTTTCTCCATGGTCTACACGTGCGCGGTGCCGATCCTCGGGGACCGGGGCGTGCAGTTCGACGGCACTCTGACCGCGACGCCGAACCGACCAACGGTCGGCACGTTCACGCGGGTCGACCTGCACGTCTCCCGGCTCAGCCTGCGTCCGCCGGTGGCGGTGACCTCCTGGACCGCCGTCGCCGTCGCCGACGTCGACGTCGCCGGCGCGCAGACCGGTACGTTCCGGCTGTCGGGTTCCGGCGGTCCGGTCGCCGCGTACGAGCCCGTCACCGGCGACCTCGCGGGCGGGTGGGTTCCGAGGGCGATCGGCGTCGATCGGCTCCGGCTCGCCAAGGTCGTGCTCAAGGTGAGCACCGCACCCTTCGGCGACGTCGTCGTTCCGTGTTCGCCGCGAGATCCGCGTCCGGTGGCCGAGACGCTCACCGTCTTCACCCGCTGACAGGCGGGAAGGACGCGGGACCCCGCCGGTCGAGCCGACCAGCGGGGTCCCGTCGTATCCTCCGGCGTTCACGTCGAAGAGCGCGGCGACCGCCTGCCTCGTATCACCGTTTCGCGAGTCAGTGGCCGCAAAAGCGGTATTGCCCGGTTAATTGGCGATGATCGATACTATGATGCTCAAATTACCGGGGATCTACCGATGCGCGCCTCCGTTCTGCCGTGATGAGCCGCGCATCTTTCTGCGCGAAGTGGGGTCATCAGTGCGCATCAGTCGATCGGGTCGATGGGTCATGCCGGCGGCGGCCGCGGCCCTTCTCACACTGGCCGCGGCGTGCTCATCGAGCGGCGACGCCTCCACGACGGGCAAGTCCGCCAAGGCACCGGACGCGGCGGCCACCATCACGCCGGCCAACGGGGCCGCCAAGGTGCGCCCGGACAAGGGCGTGACGGTGACGGCGGCCAGCGGCGTCCTGCAGCAGGTGAGCGTTCAGGCCGGATCCGGCACCGTCGACGGCGCCCTGTCCGCGGACAAGAAGACCTGGCAGACGAAGTGGACGCTCAAGCCCGGCACCGCGTACACCGTGACCGCCACCGCGAAGAACGCGGACGGCAAGGTCACGACCGCCACGAGTAAGTTCACGACCCTCAGGGCGTCCTCGACGGTGAAGATCAGCGACGTGATCCCACGGGCCGGGGAGACCGTCGGCGTCGGCATGCCGATCACCGTGAGCTTCGACCGGCCGGTCGCCAACAAGGCCGCCGTCGAGAAGGCGCTCGAGGTGCGGTCGACCTCCCCGATGCAGGGCGCCTGGCGCTGGATCACCAGCCAGCAGGTCATCTTCCGGACGAAGGACTACTGGCCCGCGCACAGCAAGGTCAGCCTCGTCGCGCACATGGCGGGCGTCCGGGCGTCCTCCGGCGTGTACGGGACCAAGGACGTCACGAAGAACTTCTCGATCGGCGCGTCCCACATCGCCAAGGTCAACCTCAAGACCCACCTGAACAAGGTCTACGTCGACGGCAGGCTCGCCAAGACCATCAAGGTCAGTGGCGGCATGGGCGGCGGCGACTCCCACGGCAACGACTTCCGCACCACGAGCGGCGTCCACCTGGCGATGGGCAAGTCCCCGGTCGTGACCATGACCTCGCCGAACATCAAGGAGGGCGAGCCCGGGTACTACCACGAGCTCGTCTACAAGGACGTGCAGATCAGCAACAGTGGCGAGTACCTCCACGAGAGCCCCGGCGAGTACGGGTGCCTCGGCCACAGCAACTGCAGTCACGGCTGCGTGCGGCAGACGCCCGCCGGCGCCAAGTGGTTCTTCAACCTGAGCAACCGCGGCGACGTCATCGTCATCAGCGGCACGACCCGTGACCTCGAGTGGAACAACGGCTGGGGCTACTGGCAGCTGTCCTTCACCAAGTGGATGAAGGAGAGCGCCACGAAGCAGCCGGTGACGACGACCGCCCTCACGGCGTCCTCCGGAGCCCCGGCGGGCAACTGACGAGCGACGAAGCCGGGCGGGTCGCACCGATCCGCCCGGCTTTCGCTTGCCCGAAGCGGCTCTCGCCCGGTCCCGGCACCTTACGCGGGCGCGAGTGGGACGCCCGGCTCTGTCGGCCGATGATAGGGGGCGAACCCTCCCCTCTCTAAGGAGCCTGAGTGGCAGAGTCGCTGACCTACGCCGACGCTCTGAAGATCCTCGGCGGCCGTCCCAGCCGGCTGATCGGCCTCGCCGACCGGCTGGCGGCCGCGGGCCTGGTGACGTGGTCCGTCGCCGCGCTGGCGACCGGGAACGACATGTCCGCCGCCCTCAACCTGTTCGACCTCAAAGAGGAGATCGTCAGGTTCGGGCACGACACCGTGCGCCGGATCGCGGAGCGGCGCAACGGGCTGTCGCGCTTCGACCGTACGCAGCGGCTCGCGGCGGCCCACGCCGTCCTCGTGGTCTGCTCCTACTTCGAGGCGCTGGAACAGTCGGATCCCGCGATCGGGCTGGAGCGTTTCGACCTGGCCCCCGGCGAGAAGGTCGCCCAGGCGACCGGCGGTCTGCCCGCGCGCGGGGGCGCCGAACTGGTCGACGGGCTGCTGAACGACCGGCTCCCGCTGCCCGAGCCGCACGTCCCGTACGAGAGCACCCGAGCGGCGATCAGGTCGACGTACGAGCAGATGTCGCGGCGGCTGACGGCCTTTCTGCGGGGCGTCGCCGCGTGGGACGCGCTCTCCGGCCCGGAGCGCGCTCGCCTGACCCGGGCGGTGGCGGCCGTGCCACCGGCCGCGCTCGAGAACTACGAGAAGGCGTTCCGGAGGCTCGCGACGGACAACCGGGAGTTCGAGGTCTGGGCGAATCTCACCCGGCTGGAAGCGCTCGGCGCGGGACTGTCCGAGGTGGGAAGGCTCCTCGGCACCATGGCGGCGAACCGGCCGGGCGACCGGCCGAGACGCCACCTGCTCCGGGGATACCGCGCGGCGCTGTCCGAGCCGATCGTCGCGACCGGCCGGGCGCCCGACGGGGTCGTCCTGCCCGCCCTCGGTGACGCGTACGTCAACCCGCGATGCAAGGTGGCGGAGGTCCCCCCGTCGGAGAGCCCGGCCGACCCGGAGTTCTGGGCGGACGAACAGGTGCGGGAGCCGCATGCCGCGGCGTTCCTGTCCGGGTTCCTGACCTCTCCGCGGGCGGTCCGGGCCCCGCTGGTGGTCCTCGGCGAGCCGGGATCGGGCAAGTCGAAGCTGACCGAGGTCCTCGCCTCCCGCCTGCCGGAGGAGGACTTCCTGCCGATCCGGGTCGAACTCCGGCAGGTCGCCGCCGAGTCGATGGTCCAGGAGCAGATCGAGCAGGCGATCCACCGCCAGTCGGGTGAACGGGTGAGTCTGCCCGACCTCCTCGAGGCGGCCGACGGCGCGTTGCCCGTCGTGATCCTCGACGGCTTCGACGAGATGCTGCAGGCGGCGGGCGTTAACCGGTACGACTACCTGGAGCAGGTCCGTGATCTGCAGCGCCGGCAGTCGGCGCTCGGGCAGCCGATCGCCGTGATCGTGACGAGCCGTACCGTGGTCGCCGACCGCGTACGGTATCCGGCGGGCACCGTCGCGCTGCGACTCCTGCCCTTCACCGACGACCAGGTGCGCTACTGGCTGGACGTCTGGCACCGGCACAACGCGGCGCTCCTCACGACGCGGTCCCGCCGGCCGCTTCCCGTCGAGACCGTCCTGGCCCATCGAGAGCTGGCGCGCCAGCCACTGCTCCTGCTCATGCTCGCCATCTTCGACGCCCAGGACAACGCGCTGCAGGCCGCTACCGGGAGCCTCGGCCAGGCCGACCTGTACGAGGCGCTGCTCCTGGACTTCGCGTTCCGCGAGATACGCAAGGCGCCGGAGACCGCGTCCCTGCCGTCGGACGCGCAGCGGCGGCTGGCGGAGGCGGAGCTGGAGCATCTGGCCGTCGCCGCGCTGGCCATGTTCAATCGCGGCCGGCAGACCGCCGACGAGGCCGAGCTGGATCGCGACCTGTCCGTCCTGCTGCCCCAGCACCGGGACCCCGGCGTCGACGAGCGGGCCGCGCTGAGTCCCGCGCAGCGCACGACCGGCCGGTTCTTCTTCATCCACCGCTCCGAGGCCCGGATCCACGATCAGCGGACCCGGACCTTCGAGTTCCTGCATCCGACCTTCGCGGAGTTCCTGGTCGCCTGGCTCGCCGTCCGCGTGCTCGACGACCTGACCGCCGTGAAGGAGGTGATGAGCGCGCGGTCGACGGCGGCCGGTGGCCGGCCGGACGACGGTTTCCTGTTCGCGGTCCTGTCCTTCGCGTGCGTCGCCGAACGCGGGCCGATCGTCGACTTCCTCGGCGAGTTGCTCCGCCGCCGGCCGGAGGAGCGTGGGCGCCGGGCACTGCTGTGCGAGCTCCTCGACGGCGCGCTGTACCCCCACGCCGGACGGTCCTACACCGCCTACGAGCCGGTGACGCATCCCGTCACCCGGCGGCTCGCCGCGTACACGGCGAACCTCACCGTCCTCCTCGTCCTCCTGTCCGGCGAAGGGATCACCGTCGCCGAGATGTTCCCCGGTTCCGGGGCCGCCGCCGTGGAGCGCTGGATCGGGCTGAGCAGACTCTGGAAGGCCCAGCTGTCCCCGTCCGAATGGGACAGGATCCTGAAGACCCTGCGGGTCAGGGTCTGGCTGGCCGATGAGCTGCGGATCCGGGTGAGCCGGGAGGACGGATCCGCGGTCTCGGTCCTCGACGCGTTCGCCATCGCGCCTCTGGGCAGCCGGCCCGAGGCGACCGACTATGAGGTCTTCCTCTCCGGCGATCCCGGATCGTACGACCTTCGGGTGGCCGCGACGAGCGACCTGGGGATGCTCGTACGGACCCTGGCGTTCCTGCCGGACTGGCGGATGGGGCTGCTGCTCCTCCAGTCCGTGCCGTCGTCCCATGCCATGGGCGACCGCGTTCGGTTCAGGTCGGCCGACGAGGAGGCCGACCTGCCCGGGTACCGGCTCGGGCGGCTCGACCACGCCCGCGACTCGGCCGGCGACGAGCGCGCGGCGCTCTACCGCGAATCCCTCCGGGCGGCGGCCGCCTTCCCCGAGCTGCACCGGCTCGTCCTCCTGCGCCTGCGCGACGACGTCGGCAGGCTGCCGGCCGCGGCGGTGCTCGACCTGCTCCACCAGGCGAACGCCGTGCGGCCGACCGACGCCTACCTCGAGACCGTCAACGAGCTGTGGCACCGGCTGCCCGAAGACGGGGCGGCGGGCCGCGGGGTCGACGGCCGCGACCTGGTGGCCGCGCTCGTCAGGGCGGTCGAGCAGCGGTGGCCGGACACGGACCTCGACCACCTCGCCCCGGGACTCCGGGTCGCGGCCGCCGGAAGACGGCGCACCGCCGATACCCGATGACCCGGAGCGGGCGGACGGGGCCTCAGGCGGGCAGGTCGAACGCGGTGAACGGGTAGCCGTCCCAGAGGGCGCGCTCCCGGCCACGCGGATCGTTCGCGACCGTGGCGTCGACGTTCCACATCATCGTGGCGCGCTGCGGCGCCCGGTACGCCGGCCAGGTGGGGCGCTGGACGGTACGCCGGGCGTTCGGGTCGCCGGCGCGGGTGAACGACGTCCAGGCGTCGATCATCTGGTCCGACAACGTGGTGAGGCGGGCCCGGTCGGCCTGGAACGCCTTGTCACCGCCCAGGATCCCGGTGAACCGGAACGACCCGAAGACGAACGGCAGCTCGATCGTGTGCACGGCGCCGTACTCCTCGGTCGGCCGCCAGCCGAACTCGTACAGGTACGTCGGCCGCCAGCGGCTCTGCGCCTGTGCGAGCCGGGTCGCCGGCACACGCATGCCCTGGTCGGTGAACATCGCCAGCGCCGCCGCGGTCGCCGACCGGCCCTTGCGGTAGGCCACGACCATGCGCTTCCGGCGCGCGGCGAGTTCGTGCGGGAAGAACACCGTCTCGTACTGCTGCGCGATGCCGGTCATCGCCTCGGGACCGAGCTGGCCGAAGAAGTTCATCTCGTCGCGGTTCGTCCCGAGCAGCAGGTCCACGCCGCGGGCGTTGCCCTGGGCGACCCGCTTGACCACCGAGTCCCGGACGAGGGTGCCGTCGATGTACGGGGCGAAGTACGTCGCACCGAGGATGCCCGGCTCGTCCTGGTCAATGACCTTGTTCTGCATGTCGAGGATCTGCTTCGTCGACATGCGGCGCAGCTCGGCCACGCTCTTCACCGGCAGCGCCGAGGCGACCTTGCGCTCGTACGCGGCGGAGTGCACGAGGGCGCCACTGCCGCTCTCCAGGATCACCCGCCGGAACAGCCGCTCCGGATGGTCGGTGGCCAGCATCGCGCTCAGGGAGAAGGCGCCCGCGGACTCCCCGACCGCGGTGACGTTCGCCGGGTCGCCGCCGAAGTCGGCGATGTGGTCGCGCACCCACCGCAGGGCGGTCATCTGGTCGCGCAGGCCGTTGTTGCCCGATCCCTTGTAGGAGGGGTCCAGCCCGCCAAGCTCGGACCAGCCGAGCACGCCGAGCCGGTAGTTGATGGAGACCACGACCGCATCCCCCCGGGTGGCGAGCTTCGCCCCGTCGTAGCGCGGTTCGTTGGCCGTGCCGAAGCGGGCGGCGCCACCATGGACGAACACGATCACCGGCCGGCGGCGGTGGTCGGTGGCGGGGGTCCACACGTTGAGGCGCAGGCAGTCCTCGTCGGTGAACAGCGTGCGGGCGTCGGGATAGTCCTCCGACATGGTGTCCCGGTCCTGCGGGCAGACCGCCTTGTCGTCGGTCGCCTGGAGCGTGCCGCGCCAGCGCCCGACGGGCCGCGGTGGGCGGAAGCGCAGCGACCCGACCGGCGCCTGGGCGTACCGGATGCCCCGGAACGCGCACAGGCCGGCGCGGGCGGTACCCGCGACCACCCCGAGCGAGGTGGTCGTGGTGCAGCCCGCGCGGCTCCCGGTGCCGGCGGGCGTCGCGGACGACGCGCAGGAGGACATCATCACCGCGGCGCCGGCGAACGCCAGCGCCGCGGAGATCCGTTTCAGCATGAGCAGACTCCTTCTCGAAGACCGCCGCAGCATCGGCCACCGGAGCGCTCCGCGGGATCGCCGACGCGAGTGAACCCCGTCTGGTCCCGCGGAACGAGACCGCTCAGTCGTCGCCGGGGACGACCAGCCCGGACTCGTACGCGAAGACCACCGCCTGGGCGCGGTCGCGCAGATCCAGCTTGGTCAGCAGGTTGCTCACGTGCGTCTTCACCGTGTGCTCGGTGACCAGCAGCTCGGCCGCGATCTCGGCGTTCGACCGGCCCTGCGCGAGCAGCCGCAGCGTGTCGATCTCCCGGCCGGTCAGCTCGTCGAGCCGGCGGCGCAGCCCGGGACGCGCCTTGCCCCGGCCGACGACGTCCGCGATCAGCCGCCGGGTGACGCTCGGTGCCAGCAGCGACTCGCCGGCGGCCACCAGGCGCACCGCCCGTACGAGCTCGTCGCGCCGCACGTCCTTGAGGAGGAAGCCCCCCGCGCCGGCGCGCAGCGCGTCGTAGACGTACTCGTCGACGTCGTACATGGTCAGGACGAGGACCTTCGCCGTCGTCCGCCGGCACACCTCGGCGGTGGCCTCGACGCCGTCGACGCCGGGCATGCGAATGTCCATGAGCACGACGTCCGGTCGCAGCTCGACCGCCTTCGCGATCGCCTCCGCTCCGTCGGCGGCCTCACCGACGACGGTGATGTCGTCATGGGCGTTCAGGATCATCGCGAAGCCGCCCCGGAACAGATCCTGGTCGTCGGCGACCAGGACGCGCAGGGCTCTCATGCGGCCTCCTCCGCCGAAGGAGTGACCGGAACCGTCGTGCTCATGATTCGTTCGCTTCGCTCGCTCATGCGATCGGCAGCGTGGCGGTCATCGTGCAGCCGCGGCCGCCGGAGCGCACGGCGAGCCTGCCGCCGCAGCCGGCGACGCGTTCCCGCATGCCGATGAGGCCGTGCCCCTCGCGCAGGTCGGGGAAGCCCCGGCCGTCGTCCGTCACTTCGATCTCCAATGTGTCGGGGGACCAGCAGAGCCGTACGGCCACGGTTCGGGCGCCCGCGTGCCGGATGGTGTTGGTCAGCGCCTCCTGGACGACGCGGTACGCGGCGGCGTCCACGTCGGCCGCGACCGGCCGTGGTTCACCGCGCACGTCCAGGGCGGCGTCGAGGCCCGCTCGGCGGGCGTTGCCCACCAGCCCGGGTATGGCCTCGACCCCGGGCACCGGCCCATCGTAGGGCCGGCCGCTCCGCAGGGCGCCGAGGATGAGGCGGAGCTGGCCGACCGCCTCCCGCCCGGCCTCGGAGATCGCCTCGAAGACGGCCTCGGCCTTGTCCGGGTCGTCGCGTACGACGAGCGATCCGGCCTCCGCCTGCACCACCATCACGCCGACCGAGTGGGTGACGATGTCGTGCATGTCGCGGGCGATGCGGGTGCGTTCGCGCTCGACCGCGGCGGCGCGCTCCTCCCGGATCCGGCGCTCGCGTTCCCGGTCGGCGGCGCGCGCGGCCCGCCGTGCCCGCGCGCCGATCCCCACGGCGTACGCCGCGACGACGGCCGTGACGAGATAGCGGTAGGTCTCCAGGTCCTCGCCCGGGACGGCCAGGGACACGAACACGCCGAAGGCCAGCGCGCCGATGCCGACGGCCCGCCGCGGTGGCGACAGGGCCCCCGCCGCGAACGTGTAGACGGAGACGAGCACGCCGTACGGCAGCAACAGCAGCGGCGGGTGCGGCAGCGAGGGGGCGATGATCGCCAGGACCGTCGTCGAGCCGCCGACCACGCCGCCCACGGTGAGGACGGCCCGGCGCCGCCAGACCACCGGCACCGAGGCCGACAGCGTCAGTACCAGGAACCACCACGGCTGCCGGTACGGGACGAACGCCGTCGTCACCGTCCCGACGGTGACGACGGCGGTCACGGCGACGTCGAGCCGTGAGACCCGGAAGATGCCAGTTCGCACGGCCGACTCCTGCGCTCAGCGGAATACCGCGGGCGAGTATGCCTCCTCGCGTCACTCGCCGCCTCCCTCCCTCGACCGATGCCCCCTCCCTCCTCCGAATGAACAGCCGTCCCGGCGTCCGCGCCAGGCCGTTGAATTACGAGACATAGCAGAGTTATGGTCGAGCTCGGCCCGCAGGCGCTCGCGTCGTGTGGTCATCGCGACCCGGCCCCCTCATCGATCCCCTGGCCCGACCAGGCTAGTCCCGGCGGCCGGCAGGAGCCGTCCGGGGCCGCGTCCCGGCCCCTCCCGGCGGCCCGCCGCGGCCGGTCAGCGCAGGTCGGTGACGTGCACGGCCTCGACCCAGGCGGGCGGGGACGGCGGGTCGGCGCCGATCAGCGCGGCGATGATCCGGGACGACGCCGGCTCCTCGGGCCAGGGGGTGAAGCCGTCGGTCAGCACGATGACGACGCCGGGGCGTTCGGGAAGGGCGAGCGCGGACCGGATCCCCACCCGCATGTCCGTGCCGCCGCCCCCGGCGAGCTCCACCTGCCGCGCGGAGGTCACCCGCGCGGCCGTCTGCACGTCGGCGTCGCAGGCCAGCACGGTGACCCGGTTGCCGCCCACGCCGACCTCGCGCAGCACGCCGGTCACCTCGGCCAGGGCCGCCGCCAGCTCGTCCTCGCCCATGGACCCGGAGGTGTCGATGACGATCGCCACGACGGGCAGAGGTCGGCGCAGGCTCGGCAGCACGACGCCGCGGAGGGCGGCGGTGCGCCGAGACGGGCGGCGATAGGTGTAGTCGACCGCTCCGGCGGCCCAGGCCACCGCCTCCCGCACGGCGCCCGCCAGCACCCGGCGCCAGTCGACCGACGGCTCGAGGACCTGCTCGGCCCAGCGCCGCCAGCCCCCCGGGAGGTCGCCGCGATTGCGGAGGTGGGCGCGCATCGCCTCGGCGGTGTGCCGGCGCAGCGCCTCGGCCTCGACCGAACTGACGCCGCCCGGTCCGTCCGCACCGGAGATCTCCCAGTCCGCCGGCGAGCCGTGGGCGCCGGACCCGCAGTCGGAGCAGGTCACCGACGGAGGAAGGTGGGGAAGGTACGTCTCGAACAGCTCGCCGGTGGCCAGCCCGAAGGAGCGGGGCTCCACCCGGCCGGCCGGCAGCGTCAGCCCGTCGGCGAGCAGGTCGTCGTTGATCTCGCAGTCCTGGGCGACGTTCACGCGCAGCCGGTCCCGCCGGTCGGCGGGGGAGAGCCGGTCGGCGCGGCCGTGGTGGTCGCGGAGCAGGTGCGCCACCTCGTGGATCCACACGCCCGCGAGCTCCGGCACGGGCGTGGCGTCCACGAACGCCGGGGACACGTAGCACCGCCAGTGCCGGTCGACGCCCATGGTCGGCACGCCGGTGCTCGGCACGACCGTCAGCGAGTACAGCGCCGACGCGAGGTACGGCCGGTCGGTCGCGGCGCGGTACCGAGCGGCGAGCAGTTTGACCCGGTCGAGTCCGGCCATGCTCAGGCACCGCCCGGCAGCGCGCCGGACAGCTGGAGCAGGTCGATGAACGCGTCGATGCCGCGGGGCACCGGCCAGTCGGTGTCGCGCAGCACGGCCAGGTCGGCGGCGGCCCGGGCCGCCACGTCCGGCACTCCCGCGTCGACCGCCTTGGCCAGGACCGTCCAGCCCGCCTCCCAGCGCCGGCGGGTGAGGTTCGTCTGCACCGCGGAGACGACGGCGGTGAGGAACGCGAGCTGCCGGTCGCCCCGCTCGGGCAGCGCGAACGCGTCCGGGTCGGCCAGCACGCGGTTCGGGTCCGGGAGGTCGAGCTCTTCGAGGTAGGAGAGCAGTTCCAGGCCGGTGCCGTCCCCCACCGCGCCGACCACGGCGGCGGCGACCGCCTTCTGGTCGGCGCCGGTGGCGTAACCGGTCGCGAGCAGCCGCAACGTCATCTCCCAGGTGCGCGGCGACGGCCAGCCGCGGCCCCGGCCCTCGGCGTCCTCGGGCAGGTGGTGCGTCAGGCCGGGCCGCGCGGTGAGGAACCCGGAGATCGCGCCTCGGGCGCGGGCGACCGCACTGGGCACCCGGCCCGGGTCGACGCGGGGGATCACGACCTCCGGCCAGGTTCCGGCCATGCCGCGCGCCACCGTTCTCGGGTCGTGCGTCCACTGCAGGTGGACGAACCGGTTGGCGAGGGGCGGGCTCAGGTGCCACCCGTCCGCCGCGCTCGACGGCGGATTGGCGGCGGCGACCACGCGGACCGGTTCGGGCAGGGTGAGGCTGCCGACCCGGCGTTCGAGCACGACCCGGAGCAGGGCCGCCTGCACGGCCGGGGGAGCGGAGGACAACTCGTCGAAGAACACGAGACCGCGCCCCGCCGTGGCCAGCCGGACCGCCCAGTCCGGCGGGGCCATCGGCACCCCCGAGGCGGCGGGGTCGTCCCCGATGATCGGCAGGCCGGCGAAGTCGGACGGCTCGTGCACGCTGGCGATCACGGTCTCCAGCGGAACGCCGAGCCCGGCCGCGAGCTGCTGGAGCGCCGCGGACTTGCCGATGCCGGGCTCGCCCCACAGCAGCACGGGAAGGTTCGCGGACACGGCCAGGGCCAGTGCCTCGAGCTGCGGGTTCGCGGCCGGCTCCGTCCGCCGCGCCCCGAGCCGGCGCACCAGGTCGTCGGCGGCGCTCAGCGGATCCCCGGCGGAGGAACGATCGGCGGTGCTCAGGGCATCCGCGGCGGAGGGGCGGCCGGTGGCGCTCAGGGCATCCGCGGCGGAGGGGTGAGCGGCACCGCTCCGGGCATCCGCGGCGGGGCGGTCGGCGGCGGTCGGTTCCTCGGTGGACAGGCGGTCGGCTGCGCTCACGCGTTCTCTTTCTCTTACGACCGGCGCCAGCGGCCGTGGCCGACGCCGGGATGGTCTCGGTCCAGCGCCTCGGCGAGGAAGGCCAGGTCCGTGCGCCTGCACCGATGAATGTGGTCGCGTATCGACGAGCCCCAGCGGTCGGTGACGTCGAGCCGCGCACCGGCGTCCAACAGCGCCCGTACGACCGGGACCGGGGCGGAACGGCACACGGCGAGAAGCAGCGGGGTGCTCCCGTCCTGGTTCACGGCCTCGATCCCCGCCCCGGCGGCCAGTAGCGCCCGCACCAGGTCGGGCGATCCGTCGCCGCTGACCGCGGCGTGCAGCGGGGTGGAGTCGTAGTGGTCACGGGCGTCGATGTCCAGGCCGGCCGCCAGGAGTCGCGGCAGCAGCCGTTCGTGATCGAGGAGGTGGAGCACGTGCAGCAGCGTGCGCCTGCCGCCGTCGCGGATGTGCGGGTCCATCCCGGCGTCCAGGAGCCGCAGCACCCCCGATGTGTCCCCGTGCGCGGCCCGGGCGAACAGCTCGCGCCGCTGCGCTCGCAGGGCCTTCGGCAGCCGGCCGGTACCGGACCGCACCACCGGCAGCACGGCGAAGCAGCCGGTGACGGCGCCGCCGAGCGCTCCCAAGGCGCGTTCCCGCCGTCGCTCGTCCTCGTCGTGCGGGATGTGGAGCGTCCCGTCCCGGAAGGCGGCGACGTGCCATTCGCCGCGGCACCGGACCCGTACGGGGGCGGGGACCTCGGGGCCCGGCGGGCCGATCGGGCCGCCGGAGTCCGCACGGCGAGGGAACAGCGCGGCGCGGACCAGCGGATGGAGGTGGTCCGGCTCGGTGTCGCCGTGCCGCAGCGCGTCCAGGTCCGGCAGCCGCCGCCAGCAGGGCTCGGGCAGGACCGGGACCCCCTCGGCGTGCTCGCGATCGACCACCCAGGCCCGCAGGCCGCCATCGTCCTCGACCTCCACCAGCAGGACGCAGCGCCAGTCGTGCACGGACGGCACCTGGAACCGGCGACCGAAGCCCTGGTCGGCCCGCCGCCGGATCTCCGGTCCGAGACGGGCCAGGGCGAGGGGGACCCTCTCCAGCATGGCCGACGGCCGGGTGTGCGGCGGGAATTGGCCCGGCCGCTCGGTCGAAGGGGCCCAGCGGGTCCGGTGCCGGGAGGCGTCCAGCCGGATCCCGGCCACGGCGAACGCCGCCTCCACCTCGCCCGCCTCGTGCAGCAGGGTGACCCATTCGGTGTGTCCTGCCGGGTCGCCGGGGCCGGGGTCGGCGGCCGGCAACGCCAGGGGAGCACCGTCCGCCTCGAAGAACGGCGCGCGCTCCGAGCCCCCGCAGCGCGCGAGCAACTCGCCGGCGCGGCGTGCGTCCCACAGCTCCCGGATCAGGGTCCAGTCGTGCAGCAGCCACGGGTCCTCCGGCAGCCACGGCCTTCGTGCCCGGTCCTCGGACCGGACCGGGCCGAAACGCAGCACGAGACGCTGCGGCGCGAGCGCACTCGGCGGCGTGGTCACGTGCAGCAGGGCCGGCGCGCCCGTGGACCGGTCGCCGTAGCCGCCGAGCAGCACCTGCTGGGCGGCACGGATCGTCGTCTGCGCGTAGGGGCCCCGGGGGACGTGCCAGCGCAGCAGGTCGGGGGCGAAACTGAGGAGGTCGTCCTCGAGTTCGGCGGCGATGGCGGCGCCGTACTCGTCGGCCACGTCGGCGAGGTCGAAGGCGACGTCGACGTTCGCGGCCGCGCAGGCGCCGCGCCAGTCGCCGGCGAGCCGGCGTTCGGTGGCCTGCTCGATCATCGACCGGGGCACGGCGTACCGCCGGATCCGGCGCAGGCTCCCCGCCTCATCCGGCGGATAGGACGCCGACCGGGCGTGGCGCCGCCGGGCGGGCCGGGGGACGGGCGTGCTGATGGCGTTCACCATTCCTCGGTGAGCTCCGGATGTTCGCGCTCGATCCGCTCGACGAGGAAGTCCAGGTCGTCGCGGACGTGCAGGTCGAGGAGCCGGTGGATCGACATCTCCTCCTCGTGGACCTCGCCCTTCAGGTCGATCCGGGCGCCGGCGGCGAGCAGCGCCCGCACCAGTGCCGGCGAGCCGTCTCCGCAGATCGCCGCGAACAGCGGCGTCCGCCCCTCCACGTCGCGCGCGTCGATGTCCACGCCCGCGGCCAGGAGCCGGGCGAGCAGACCGTCGTGGTCGAGGAGGCTCAGCCGGTGCAGCAGTTCGCGGCGCTTCGGACCCACGCCCCGGACGTCGACGCCGGGGTCCAGCAGATGCAGCAGGTGCAGCAGGGTGCGCCGTCGGCCGTCGCGGATCCGTGGGTCGACACCGGCGTCGAGCAGCTCGATGACTCCGGGCAGATCTCCGTGCTCCACCCGGGAGAACAGCTCCCGACGCTGGTCGCACAGCGCCTTCGGCAGCCGCCCGGCGCCGGACGTCCACGTCTCCCGTACGGCGAAGCAGCCGGCGATCGCGCCGCCGAACGCCCGCATCGCGCTCTCGCGCCGCTGCTCCTCTTCGTCGTGCGGGATGTGGAGGACGCCCCCGCGGGAGGACACCTCGTGCCAGGCGTCCCGGCAGCGCACCCGGACCGGGGCGGGTGGCTCCGGGCCGGGCGGGCCCACCGGGCCGTCGGCGGCCGCGCGGCCGGGGAACAGCGCCTCCCGTACGAGCGGATGCAGCCGCTCCGGCGGGGTGCCGCCGTCGCGCAGCAGGTCCAGGTCGGGCAGGCGGCGCCAGCACGCCTCGGGCAGCACCTCGGCGTCGTCCGGCTCCCGGCCCCCTTCGTTGGCGACGACGCGGGCCCGGACCTGCGAGGGACCGGCCTCGAAGATGACGGCGGCGTAATGGGTGTACGGGATCCAGAAGCGGTCCCGTCCCGTCCGCTCCGCCAGTCTCCGGATCTCCGCCTCCAGCCGCGTCAGGGCCAGGGGCATCCGCTCGAACACGTCGAGCGGTTCGACCTGCTTGACGCTGAAATAGGGGTCGATCTCGACGGGTTCGGCGTCCAGGGCGACGCCCGCCGCGGCGAAGGCCGCCGCGACCTCGCCCCTCTCGTGCAGCAGGGTGACCCACTCGGTGTGCGCCGCCGGATCGGCGCGGCCGGGGTCGGCGGCGGGCAGCGCCCGGGGAGTGCCGTCGGCCTCGAAGAACGGCGCCCGGCCCGCGTCCCCGCCACAGCGTTCGCGCAGGTCGCCGGCGTGCCGCACATCCCACAGGTGCCGGGCGGTGCTCCACCGCTGGACGAGGCCGTGCCAGAACGCGCAGTAGGAGACGTCGGTGTCCAGGAAGACGTAATCGGCCGACGCGTGGCCGAAGTCGAGGGTCAGCCGCTGCGGGCCGTGGACCATCCAGCGCGGCGTCCGGACGAACAGCGAGCGGAGCGCGGAGGAGGGGGCGCCGGGCGGCGTCCCCGGCGCACTGAGGACGATCAGCTGGTCGGGGACGATCGTCGTACGCCCGCGGTCCAGCCGGGGCAGGTGCCAGCGCAGCAGGTCGGGGGCGAGGTTGAGGAGGTCGTCCTCGAGTTCGGCGGCGACGGCGTCGCCGTACTCATCGGCCACGTCGGGGAGGTCGAAGGCGACGTCGACGTTCGCGGCCGCGCAGGCACCCCGCCAGTCGCCGGCGAGCCGCCGTTCGGTGGCCTGCTCGATCATCCAGCGGGGCACGGCGTACCGCCGGATCCGGCGGAGCCGGGACGCCTCGTGCGGCGGATGGGACCGCGACGGTGGCCGGGGCGGCAGCCCCGGGACGACGGCGGAACTCACCGGTACAGGCTCGCGATCGCGTGCACGTCCGGATGAGGCCCGGACACGATGGGCCGCAGCCGGGGCACCAGGGCGCGCTTCACCCGGCGCGGCACCCCCGGCCCGAACCCGACGAACTCCAGCCGGGTGTCGTCCGGAACGGCGGCCAGCACGGCCTTGGCACCATGGCCCGTGATCCCCGTGTGGCGCAGGTCCAGGCGGCGCAGCGGGCTGCCGGGCAGCGCGGCGGCCAGCGTCGCCGCGCCCGCGTCACCGGTGACGTTGGCAGGCGCTCCCAGGGCGCGCTCGGACGGCGGGCGTCCCAGGTCCAGCGCCTCGACGCCGTGGAGGGCGTCGGCCAGCGCCCGCGCGCCGTCCGGGCCGATGCCGTTGCCGCCGAGGCCGAGGGACACCGGTCGCGCCGGGTCGGCCGCCGCGGCGAGCGTCGCGGCGCCGCCGTCGCCGAGGTGGTTGGCCGGGGCGTACAGTTCGCGGACTCCCGCCTCACGGACCAGCGCGGCGAGGGTGTCCGCCGACTCGGGACCCAGCCCGTTGCCGCCGAGGAACAGCCGTTCGACCGGCGTCGGCCGCTCGGTGAGCGCGGCCAGCAGGGCCCGCAGCCCATCGACGGTGAGCCCGGTGTTGACCAGGTCCAGCGTGCGGATCGTCGTGTTCCGGCGCAGCATCGCGGCGAGCGCGCGCACGCCGGCGTCCCGCACCGGGTTGCGCTTCAGCCACAGGGCACGGACGGTGGTGTCGTCGGCCAGCCGGTCGGCGAGCGCCTCGGTGCCGGTCGCGTCGATGCGGTTGCAGCCGAGGTACAGCGTCCGCAGGCCGTGCCCGGGGACCAGCGCGGCGGCGACGGTTCGCGCTCCCTCGGTCCCGATCGCGTTGGTGCCGAGCAGCAGGTGCGCGGCGTGCGGCGAGGCCGCCGCGACGGGGAGCAGCAGGGCCGCGCCCGCCGGGCCGAGGCCCTGCTTGCACAGGTCGACCCGGCCGTCCGGGCGTACGGCGCCGAGCGGAAAGGTCTCGTCGGCCGTCACGGGGGCCGGGGCGGCGAGCCGGTCGAGCAGCGGTGCCAGGTCCGCCGGGTCGGCGGGCGGCACGTCGGGATGCTCGATCGCGGGGCAGCGTACGGGCGTCGGCTCCATCTTCACCAATCCACCGGTCGGTAGTCCTTCAGGAACAGGCCGGACAGCCGTTCGCCGCCCACCCCGCGCACGATCGGGTCGTAGACGCGCGCGGCGCCGTCGATGACGTCCAGCGGCGGACGGAACCCGGCCTCGCGCTGGGCGAGCTTGTCCGGATGGGGGCGTTCGTCGGTCACCCAACCGGTGTCCACGCTGGTCATGTAGATGCCCGAGGCCGCGTAGTCGGCGGCGGAGGTACGCGTCAGCATGTTCAGCGCGGCCTTGGCCATGTTCGTGTGCGGGTGACGTACGGTCTTGAACCCGCGGGAGAAGCTGCCCTCCATCGCCGAGACCTGCACGACGTAGCGGTCCGGCCAGGGAGACGCCTCCAGCAGGCCGCGCAGCCGGGCCGTCAGCAGGAACGGCGCGAAGGAGTTCACCATCTGGACCTCCAGCCACTCGGCCGGGTCGACCTCGTGCAGCCGGAGACTCCAGCTGTTGCGGTCGCGCAGGTCCAGCGGCTGCCCGGTCTCGTCCGTGCGACCGGACGGGAAGAGCGCCTCGATCGCATCGCCCCTCGTCTTGATCGCGTCTCCGGACGCGGCGCGGGCGGGGCCGGTCGCCGGCACCGCCGCGTCGGCGAGTGGCGCCGAGCCGTCGGGCGCCGGGAGCCCGGACGCCGCCGCGCCCGGCAGGGCCGACACCTCGAACGCGAACCCGGCGGCCCGCCGGGCGTCGGTCACGTCGATCCGCGCGGCGAGGCCGGTCAGCGGGACGTCCTCGGCCTCGCGCACCGCACGGTGGTACGCCGCGGGCCGGCGGATGGTCTGCGCCGCGTTGTTCACGAGGATGTCGAGGGAGGAGAAGCGGTCGTGGACGGAGTCCAGCAGGCGCGCGACGGCGGCCAGGTCGAGCAGGTCGACGCCGTGGACGTGCAGCCGGTCCAGCCAGTCGGCGGCGTCGGGCACGGCCGCGAACCGGCGGGCGGCGTCCCGGGGGAAGCGGGTGGTGACCAGCACCTCCGCCCCGTCGCGCAGCAGTTTCAAGGCCAGCTGGAAACCGATCTTCACCCGGCCGCCCGTCACGACGGCCCGGCGGCCGCGCAGGTCGCACCGGGCGTGGCGGCGGGCGGAGTTCTCCTCGGCGCAGGCCGCGCACAGCAGGTGGTACTCGGGATGCACCTGCCCGTACGAGGCCTTGCAGACGTAGCAGCGCCGGGTGCCGGCCAGTGGGCGCGCGGGCCGTGCGGACCGCTCCTCCACCGGATCGGGCCCGGACGAGGGGTCCTGATCGTGGAACCGCGCGGACGCGGCCATGGCCTCGCGGTCCTGGCGTCTGCGGTCGGCCCGGCGTATCGCCTTCCGCGCCTTCTTGTCGGCCTGATAGAGCTGCGCGGCGGCCTCGCGGACGGCGGCCCAGCGCGGATCGTCCGGGTGCGTCCCGCGGGCCTGCGTGAGCACCCGAAGGCAGGCGTCGAGCTCGGCGTCGCCGGGGCCGGTGCCGGACCCGGCCCACGCCTCGGTCAGGTCCGGATCGACCACCACCACCGACACCCCCGCCGAGCGCATGACGAAAAGGGGCAAGGCCGGCCGGATTCGAACCGGCGTCCTCCAACCCGCTGTAAGGCGCGACGACCTCTGCGCTACGGCCTTGCCGTGGGAGAGCGTAGCGAACGTCCCGGACATTGCAGGAACGGCTCGCGATTCCCGGCCTTCCCCGCGAAAAGGCCACGGCGCGGGGGTCGTTCCCGCGCCGGCTTCGGGCGGGTACGGGCAGCCGGGGCAGGCAGGACGGGACCGGAGCGGCCGAGGCGGAGCCGGCCGGAATCGAACCGGCGTCCTCCCGCTTTGGCGTCGGGCGCGACGACCTCTGCGCTACGGCTCCGCGGAGCGAGCATAACGGACACGGGGCAGGGCCGACCGGAATCGAACCGGCGTCCTCCCGATGTGCAGTCGGGCGCGACGACCTCTGCGCTACGACCCTGCGGGAGCGAGCGTAACGGATGCGAGGCCGCGTCGTTCGCTGCCGTCGCGAGCGTACGGAGACGGGCAGCCGACCCCTCGTGGAGGGCCGGAGTTCAGCCGTCGGACATCGTCTGGTCGTCGACCTGCACGACTCTGGGACGTCCAGGGGAGACTCCGGCCGCGGCCGGACGGCGAGACGGGGGTCGGGTGAGCACCCGGATGCTGCCGCGACCGGCCGATCGGGCGGTGCCGAAGCCGGCCGACCTCATCCGCCGTCCCGCCGTGTGGCTGGTCGCCGTGGCCGTGGCCCTGACCGCGGTGGAGTTCGCCGTCGTCGTACGGCACGGCGTCGTCGGCTGGGACGAGGCCCTCTACATCACCCAGGTGAGCCCCCGGACCCCGGCGGCGTTCTTCAGCGCGCCCCGGGCGCGCGGCATCACGTACCTCATCGCGCCGGTCGTGTGGGTCACGGGGTCGGTCGTCGTGCTCCGGGCCTACCTCGCCGTCGCCGGAGCGGCCGCGATCGTTCTCGCGTACACGCCCTGGCTCGCGGTGACCTCCCGCCGGGCCGTCGTGCCGCTGGCGGCGCTCCTGTTCAGCGGGCTGTGGGTCACCGGCTATTACGTCTCCGAGGTCATCCCGAACTTCTGGGTCGCCGTCGGGGGAGTGGCCCTGGCCGGCTGGTTCGCGCGGTACGTCGTGACGGGCGGCCGGGGTGCCCTCGTGGGGGTCGTCCTCGCGGGGGCCGTCACCACGCTCATGCGGCCGGGGGACGCCTTCTGGATCGCGCTGCCGCTGCCGGTCGCGGCGGTGGCGGTGCGGAGGTGGCGGCGTCCGGCCCTGATCGCCGCCGTCGTCGCCGGCCTCGCGCTCGGCGCCGCGCAGTGGATCGCCGAGGCGTACCTGCGCTACGGCGGACCGCTCGCGCGGCTCAGCAGGTCCAGCGCCATCGAGGGCGGCATCGCCTGGCATCCGCGCGGGCTGCTGTACGAGCTGTCCGCCGTGAACGGGCCATTGCTCTGCCGTCCCTGCGGGGTCGGCGTGCAGCGCCCGGGACTCACGCTCTGGTGGGCCGCCGTTCCGCTGCTCGCCGCCGGCGGCCTGGTGCTGGCGGCCCGTGCCCGCGCCGTGGGCCCGGCCGCGGTCGCCGCCGCCTGCGGCGTCTCGGCGGCCGTGCCGTACCTGCTGCTCCTGGGATACGCCGCGCCGCGGTTCCTGCTACCCGCGTACGCGCTGCTGGCGCTGCCCGTCGCCGAGTGCCTGACCCGGCTTCCGGCGGCCGTTCCCCGTCTCCGCCGGCCGCTGGCCGGGCTGATCGTCATGGCCCTGCTGGCCCAGCTCGGCTCCCAGGGGATGGCGCTGTCCCGGCAGGCGCGGGAGAACGCGGCCGAGCGCCGGACGTACGTGCGCGGCGCGGCGGCGCTCGAACGACTCGGGCTGCGCCGGCCGTGCCTGCTCAGCGGACCGCGGTCGGTGCCGGTCGCCTTCTACCTCGGCTGCGGGACCGGGGAGACCGGCGGCGTTCTCGCCTCGACCAGCCCCGCGCGGCTGCTCGAGACCGCGCGCCGGGAGCCGACGGGGATCCTGTCGCCGGGCGCGCCACCGCCCGGCTACGCCGCCACCTGGGTCGCCCACCCGCTGTCCGGGCTCGGGCGTCACTGGCGGGTCTATCTCCCGCCCTGGTTCACGCCGTCGCGCTGAGCGGGCGCGGACGCGCGGCCGCATCCGGCCGTCCCGGCCCCTGGGGGCGCTCCGGCCATTGTCGGCGGCAGATGATCACTTTACCTTCAGTGTCAGAAAACGCTTTCTTCCCTGGAAAGGTGGGCGTATGCCGAACACACGGAGGCGCGGACCCGCAGGCGTACGGGCCCTGGTCGCGACGGCCCTGGGCCTGGCGTCCGCCGTGGCGGTCGCGCCGGCGGCCGTCGCGGCCCCGGCTGCTCCGGCCGCCCCGCCCCGGCCCGCGGCGCACGCCGGGCAGGGCTGGGTCGGAGCGTGGGAGGCGTCACCCGCCGTGGGCCTGTCCTCGCCCATCGGGGCGGAGTCCGGCTCCTCGATCCGCGAGGTCGTGCACCTCAGCGCGGGCGGCGCGGCCGTGCGGATCCGGCTGTCCAACCGCTTCGGCACCGCTCCGCTGACCCTCGGCCACGTCACGGTCGCCGTACGGGCCGCGGACGGCGCGCGGGCGGTCTCCGGAACGCTGCGTGAGGTGACCTTCCACGGCGCCCGGTCGGCGACCGTCCCCGCCGGCGCCGACGTCACCGCCGATCCGGCCGTCCTGCCGGTACGGCCCGGCACCGACCTTCTCGTCACCGCGTACCTGCCGGTCGTCTCCGGGCCGGTGACCACGCATCCGCTCGCCCAGCAGACCTCCTACTACGCTCCCGGCGGCGACCACGCCGGTGACGTCTCCGGGGACGCCTACACCGGCACGTTCGGCAAGTGGTACTACCTGACCGGCGTCGACGTGTTCGACCCGCCGATGCGCGGCAGCCTCGTCACCCTCGGCGACTCGATCACCGACGGCGCCGACTCCACCGCCGGGGCGAACCACCGCTGGCCGGACTACCTGGCCCGCCGGATCCAGACGCTGCCGTTCTCCCGGCGGCTGGGCGTGCTCAACGCCGGGATCAGCGGCAACCGGTTGCTACTGGACGGCGGATCGTACGGCGTGAACGCGCTCGCCCGGTTCGACGAGGACGTCCTGTCGCGGGCGGACGTCCGCACGCTCATCGTGCTGGAGGGCATCAACGACATCCAGCAGAGCCCGCACCAGACCGACCCCGCCAAGATCACCGCGGCGTACGAGACGATCGCGGCCCGCGCCCACGCCCACGGCATCACGGTGATCGGTGCGACGCTCACGCCGTTCAAGGGCTGGTCGGTGTACGACGACACGCTGGAGGCCACGCGCGAGGCGGTGAACACCTACATCCGCAGCAGCCGGATCTTCGACGCCGTCATCGACTTCGACGCGGCCACGCGCGACCCGGCCGACCCCCTCGCCCTGCGCCCCGCGTACGACTCCGGCGATCACCTGCACCCGAACGACGCGGGCTACCAGGCCATGGCCGAAGCCATCGACCTGACCCGTCTCTGAGGCTCCCGACAGGGGCGGACGATCCGCTCTGCTCGGTGAAGGCCGCCGCCGGCGACCTGACGCGGTGGTTCCCGCGCATCGGCGGCGGCGGTCACCGAGCCTTCGGCACCCGGCGTGCCGCTCCGCGCCGCCGGCCTCGCCGAGGACGGCGGCGCGGACCAGGCGGTCAGAACCGGACGCCGGGCAGCTTGTCAGGGTTGCGGATCGCGTCGATCGCGGTGATCCGGCCGGCGTCGACGGTGAACGCCATGACGGTGAGCACCCCGGCCGGGTCCCGCAGGACGAGCCCGGGCGCGCCGTTGACGTCCGCGATCCGTACCTCGACGGACGGCTGGGCGGTGAACCCCACCAGCAGGCGCGCGACCTGCTCGGCGCCTCCCTCGACCCGGCTCACCGCCGGGACCTTGCCGCCGCCGTCGCCCCGCATGGTGACCTCGGGGTCGAGCACGCCCACGAGCCGCTCCAGGTCGCCGCCCTGACAGGCCGACATGAACGCGGACACGAGCTCCCGCTGTTCGTCGTACGTCGGCGGGAACCGCGGCAGGCCCTCCTCGACGTGCTTCCGTGCCCGCGAGGCGAGCCGGCGCACCGCCACCGGCGTACGGCCCACCACCTCGGCGACCTCGTCGAAGGGAATCCCGAACACGTCGTGCAGCAGGAACGCCGTCCGTTCCGCCGGGGACAGGCGCTCGAGCACGACCAGCAGGGCCATGCTCACCGTTTCGTCGAGCGTCACCCGGTCGGCGGGATCATCCGCGTGGGCGTCCTGGACCAGCGGCTCGGGCAGCCACGGACCGACGTACCGCTCGCGCCGGACGCGCGCGCTGCCCAGCGCGTCCAGGGCCAGCCGGCCGACGGTGGTCGTCAACCACGCGGGCAGCTCACGGATCGTGGACGGGTCCTCGAGGCGGCGCAGCCGCAGCCACGCGTCCTGCACGCAGTCCTCAGCCTCGGCCAGGGACCCGGTGGTCGCGTACGCGACGCTCAGCAGGCGCGGCCGCTCCGCTTCGAAGGCCCGGGCGAGGTCCTCCTGCGTCCACCGGCCTCCGGCGGGCATGTCACCGTTCCTCGGCGCTCCGGTCACGACCGCTCTCCTCCAGCCACAGCGCATCTCATGTTCCAGGGACGACGTACCGCGCCGAAGTGTGACATGAGGACCGGCTCACCGAGGATCCGGCACGGCCTCCCGCGAACCGGCCGGCGGAGACGAGACCGGGTGGCCGTCCCGGAAGCCGTGGGCGCGGGCTGCGAGCACCACCAGCAGGACCGGTGCCATGAGCACGAGGACGCTCCAGGGGAACGCCCCCGGGCCGGACCGGGCGAGCAGGAGACCGCCGACGATCCCGCCGCCGGCCATGGCGACGTTCCACAGGGTGACGAGCATGGCCTGGGCCGCGTCACCCTGCTCACCGCCCGCCTGGCCCGCGGCGGTCTGCAGGAGGGTCGGAACGCCTCCCCAGCCGAGGCCCCACAGGGCGCTCGCCGCGTACACCGGCGCGGGATCGTCGGCGAACAGCGCGAGGACGGTGGCCGCCAACGCGACCAGGAGCGTGGCGGCGATGGTGAGAGTGCGCAGCCGCCGGTGGATGTGCACACCGACGACCCAGATGCTCACCAGGGACGCGATGCCGAACACCAGCAACACCAGGTCGGTCGAGGCGCCCATCCCGTGCCGGTCGAGGAACGTGGCGATGTAGGCGTAGAGGATCGTGTGGGCCAGGACGAACACCAACGTGACGACCAGGACCGCCGCCACGCCGGGAACGCGGAGCGCGCCGAGGATCGGAGTCCGTTCGTGCTGCCGCAGGCCGGGATGGTCGGGGACCGACGCGGTGATCCACGCGATGAGGACGACGGTCAGCGCGGTCATGCTCCAGAACGCCGTCTGCCAGCCGAGCGCCTTTCCCACGAAGGTCCCGGCGGGCACTCCCAGCGACAGGGCGATCGGGATGCCGGCCATGGCGATGGCCATCGCCCGGCCCTGAAGGTGGGCGGGGGCCAGGCGGCGGGCGTACCCGGCCAGCAGCGCCCACGCCACGCTCGCCGCCACCCCCGCCACGAAGCGGGCCGCCATGGTCAGGGGGTAGTTCGTCGAGACGGCCGTGACCGTGTTGGCGACGGCGAATCCCGTCATCGCGGCCAGCAGCAGCCGCTTGCGCCGCCACCCCGCCGTCGCGGAGGTCAGCGGAATCGCGGTCGCCGCCGTGGCGACCGCGTAGACGGTCACCAGCTGTCCGGCCGCCGACTCGCTGACGTGGAGGTCCGCGCTGATGCCGGGGAGCAGACCGGCGGGGAGCGTCTCGGTCAGGCTGGTGATGAACACGGCCGTCGCCAGCGCCAGCAGCGGGGACAGCGGGAGGCGCCGGCCTTCGGTCTGATCGGCCGGCGGAGCTGCGTCATGGAGAGACATGCCCGTATGCTCAAACCTTCACATTGATGTGATGGTCAACTCGGGATCCTGTGAGGTGGCGCACATGCGCATCGGAGAGTTGGCGGAACGCACGGGCACGTCGAGGCGGCTGCTGCGCTACTACGAGGAGCAGGGTCTGATCGTCTCAGCTCGCTGCGCGAACGGCTACCGCGACTACGATCCGCGCTTCGTCGACCGGGTCATCCAGATCAGGGGGCTCCTCGACGCGGGCCTGCCGACGCGGATCATCAAGCAGATCCTGCCCTGCCTCGACAAGCCGAGGTCCATCCACTTCCCGGACGCGACCCCGGAGATGATCGCGACACTCGAGCGCGAACGCGACCGGATGACCGAGCGCATCACCTGCCTGATCCGCAACCGGGACGCCATCGCCGAGTACCTCGATGTGGTCCGCGGCGACGCCCCTTCCAGCGCCGACGCCGCGTCCTGACCGCCTCAGCCGACGCGTACAGCACCGCCCTGCCCGCTCACGCGTAGCCTCATCCGGTTGTGCGTGGCCTCATCCAGCCAGGCGTGTCCTAAGGCGGTCGCGCGTGTTCTCAGACGGTCGTGCGCGGCATCATCCGGTCAGGCGTGTCCTCAGGCGGGCGACGGGGCGCAGGTCCTCGCTTCGCAGCGCGTACCGCTCGTCGAGCGAAGCGGTCCTGAGCAGGCGCGCGGTGATCTCACCGCGTTCCGCCTCGCCGCCGATCGGCAGCACGTCGGCGTGCACCCGGCGCGCGGTCGCGCCGGCGTCGATCCTCTCCCGGAGCCGTGCCGCCTCCGCGGCGTCGTCCGCGCCATCGGTGACCACGGCGACGGCCGTACGGGAGCCGCCGTCCTCGACCTCCATCGTCACGCCACCGGTGCCGCACAGGTCGCGTACCCGCTCCGACGCGGTCTCGGCGGCGCGCACGAGGACGATGTAGTCCCCGCCGTCCCGCAGGTAGTCCACGGCGAACGGATAGAGTCGCGGGACCTCGCCGACCTCCGTCAGGCGAGCGGTCGGCGTGCCGTCGAACCGGTACGGCAGGATTCGGCCGCGAGACATCCGGAACACCACCCGGTTGACGGCTCCGAGGAGGTGGACCGCCGCAGCGTCCAGCAGATAGCCCATATCGTGCCCTTCAGGTCCGCCCGGTCTCCTACCGTAGCCCGGCCCCCAGCCGGTCCGGATGATCACGTCGGGACGCCGGCCACAGCGATCCGTGTGGGTTCGCGGTGGCTCAGCCGTGAGGCGGCCGTAGCGCTCGGTGAAGCCGCTGAGAGCGGGCCTGTTATCGGGACGAATCACCCGGCAGGGCAGGCTTTCGCCGAGCGTTGTGCTCGCCTCCGGGCGCGCGGTGCCGTCATCGGGTCGTGGAGCCCGACTTGCTCGAGCCGCGGAGTCACCCAGCCGGATCGATCAGCCACTGTGACGTCGGTAGTGACGTGGCAGACCCGGCAAATCGGTCATTGACCCGTCAACCTCGACGGCAACGAGACCACGACGACGGCAACGAGACCACGACGGCGCCGTGACTGCGCCGGGGCACGGTGACAACGACGGTGGCGAAACGAATGCTCGGTGAATGGCGTAGCCGGGCGGCGACTTGGGGCGTTCGCTCCGGGTCCGCGATCAGGATTACCGAGCCTTGTGCGCGTTCGCGTGCCCGTCCCCGCGCACACCGTGGCCCGGTGACGCCTGCGGCTTCGTGCGCGGTGCCGCGCTCACGAAGGGTGACGGCGCTTGGGCCTCGGCGGCGGACCGTGCAGCCGGTCGAGCGCAACCCGGACGGCGACGCGCCCGGCCATCCGAAAGGACGCGTCGCGCGAGTCCACCTCGTGGACGCGCAGGTGCCGAAGGACGACCGCGACGGCCAGCGGCACGTCCGTCACCTTCTCCGCCAGTTCCTGCCGTATCCCCTCCACCAGCGCGGCACGGAAACCGGGCAGTTCGGATCGGAAGTGGTCCTCCGCGGTGGCACCGTTGGCGACCTCGAACGCGAAGCCCTCCTCCCACGGCTCAAAGTCGACGATCACCTCCGCGAAGTCACTTGGACAACTCGTCTGGTGAAAGTAGCGCGCCCGCACGTCTCGGATCGGGCACGGCGGGAAGGTCACGACCTGCGGCTCCATGACACCGTTTTACCGGGTCAGCGGATCGCGACACGCTCCATGATCACTGGCATCTACTGATGATAGAGAGCCGCGATGGCCAGTGATCTGTGACGCGCAGCCGGTCAGGCCACCACCAGGGACGTCACTTCGACACAGTTTCCCTCGTTAGATCCACTGTGTGTGCTTTTGAGCCAGGTGGCAGTAGCGAGATCCAGTTGGTTCATGTCTCTGACGCTATCTCCTTGAGAAGCTGAAGCGAAGAGGCTTCGTCAAGGGCCGCCCCTTGGAAGTAAGTGAAGATCCTCTTGTAAGCGGCGACCGTCGTCTCGTCTTCCACGAACGTGCTTTGTGTGAAGTCCTCGACAACGGTCACGGTAAGCCGACCAGGTGATCGGAGTGACAGGATATGGAACGGGCCGGCGATGCCGAGGTGGGTATTGGCGGAGAAGGGCAGCACGCGCAGCCCTGTCAGGCCAGTACTGGATACCTCGATGAGGCGCTGGAGTTGACCACCCATCGTCAGGCTGCCACCGACCTGCTGACGTAGCGCGGCTTCCCCGATCACTACTTCAAGGGACGGCGGGTCGGACTTCCCAAGGACCCGTTGCCGTTGCATCCGGAATCGCACTAGCTCGGTGTTATTGCGAGTTGGACTACGGAGCCCGGCCCTCATCAGCGCGTGCGCGTAGGCTTCGGACTGAAGGAGTCCAGGGATGACGTTCGGCTCGAAGTTGCAGATTCGTTCCGAATCGCCTTCCAGGCTGGCGAGGTCGAGAGCTGCGGCTGAGATACGCCCTTCGTAAGCACGCACCCACTGCTTGCCGCGGTCGTGATTCGCGAGGTGAAGGAGTGACTCGCGGAGGGGGCCGGCGGGGACGCCGTAGAAGTCGAGGAGGTCGGCGAGTTCCTGGGGGTCGATGGAGTGCAGGCCGTTCTCCAGGGTGCTGAGCCAGCTCTTGGAACGGCCGTAGCGGCGACAGGCCGTTTCGATGGTCAGCCCGTTCTCTTCGCGGGCCTTGCGCAACGCGGAGCCGATCCGGCGTAGTCGGACGGAGGGCGCTTTCGCGAACGGCATCCATCAATGATGTCACCCTCGGTCGCGAAATGTGCGCGCTAAGTGTCATTGCTGATGTTCGGTCGCCGCACGGAGCAGCGACGGCCCCGGGCGGCCGGGACGGCTGCCCGGGGCCGTGCTCGACGCGGTGCTGGAGGAGGTGCGGTCAGACTTCGATCAGGGAGCCGTGCTCGTCTCTGCGGTCGGCGGTCTCGTCGTCGAACCACACGCCGCCGGTGGCCAGGTAGCGGAACCGGTGGACGCCGGGGGAGAGGATCACCGAGACGGTGCGCCTGCCATGACGCCGCCTGATGAGCTCGTGGCGGCCGGGCTCCCAGTCGTTGAAGTCGCCGACGACGCTGACGACGCCGTCGGGCTGGTCGGGGGGAAGGCTGAAGGTGACACGGGTCTTGCGGCCGAACAGCCGCGAGCGCCTGAGCATCGAGTTCCTCGCACAGGTGTCGATCAGAGGGGGACTCACAGCATGGCGTGCCCGAAGGCGGACGGCGCGGACGACACGGCGTGTAACGCAGAATTCACGCGATCGATCCTCCGGGCGCGGTGTCAGAGGGCGCAGGGCAGTCGGCTGATCCCGTTGATGAAGCTCGTGCGCTGCCGGACGGGCGGGGCGGTGGCGTGGATGGCGGGCAACCGGGTGAACAGTTCGCGCAGCAGCACCGTCATCTCGCGGCGGGCGAGGTGCGCGCCGAGGCAGAAGTGCGGACCGGGCCCGCCGAACCCGACATGGGGGTTGGGTGTCCGGGTGATGTCGAAGACGTCCGGGCGGTCGAAGACGGCCTCGTCGCGGTTGGCCGAGTTGTAGTACAGGACGACGCGGTCGCCGGCCCGGTAGGTGTGACCGAGCAGGTCCACGTCGCGGGTGACGGTGCGGCGCATCCAGGTCACCGGCGTGGCGTACCGCACGACCTCCTCGACGGCGCCGGGCAGCCGGGCGTCGAGATCCTCCATCAGCAGCGCCCGCTGGTCGGGGTGGTCGGTGAACAACGTCAGGGCGTGGCTCAGCGCCGTGCGGGTCGTCTCGTTCCCCGCGATGACGAGGAGCCCGAAGAACCTGCCCAGCTCGCGTTCGGTCAGTGACTCGCCGTCGACGTTCGCGGTGACGAGGGCGGTGACCAGGTCGTCCGACGGCCGTGCCCGGCGCTCCTCGGCGAGCCGGCCCATCAGGCGGTGCAGGTAGGCGAACCGCTCGGCGACCATCGAGATCCGGTCCCGTCCGTCGGGGCCCACGTAGTCGGGGTCGCCCACCCCGATGATGAGGTTGGTGGCGTCGATCACGCCGTCGTACTCCGACTCCGGGATCCCCATCATCGCGCAGATGATCGTGAGCGGCAGGGGCATCGCCACCTCGGTGACGAAGTCACACGGCCCACGCTCGACCAGCCGGTCCACGATGTCCCTGGCGACCAGCGCGACGTCGTCCTCGAACTTCTTGATCATCCGGGGCGTGAAGGCGCGGGAGACGATCCGGCGCAGCCGCGCGTGCCGGGGGTCGTCGATGCTGATCATGGATCCGGTGAACTCGCTCAGGGCGGGTGGCGGGTCGTCGAGACTCGTCGCGGTCGGCTCGGAGCTGAAGACCTCCGGATTCCGGCTGACCTCGATGATCTGCTCGTGCCGGGTCAGCGCGAAGAACCCGTTCACCGGCTGCGCCGCGTCCGGTGCGTAGTCGACGAACACCGGACGCCCGGTGGCCCGCAGCGCCGCGAACGCCCGCTCGCGCTCGGCCTGTGGCCGCCCCCAGAACTCCAGACGCGCCAGGTCCGCCCCGTACGTCATCGCTCATCGCTCCCCGGGTCGCCGATCCGCTGACACCCACGGTAAGTCACGGTTGCTGTCGCTGTCATCGATCCCGCTTCGTCCGGGTTTTACGGAAAGGGCCGCTCGGTTACCTGGACGTCACGGCGCTGACCGCAGGGCGCAACGCGGGTTCCGCAGAGTGGCCCCCATGGGATTGAAGATCAGGAACGGCCGATCGTTCGACCGCGTCGGTGCCCCCCACGGTCACGGCAGGCGGGCCTGGCGGCGCGAGGCCGTCGAGTTCGCTGCGCTGTTCGTGGCGGCGGGCATCGCGCACCTGTTCTCCACGGCGCTGGGCCATCGCCGGTCCGGCGCCCTCATGCTCGTCGTGCTCGGCGGTGTCCTCTGCGCCATCGTGTCGGCGCACATCTGGCTGACGCACCGGCGTGACCACCACGGGCGCCCCTCGTCCTCGCGGACCGACCCCGCACCGGAGGCCGCTCTTCCGGCGGCGCGGCTATGGCGGGTACGGGCGCGGGTGCGCGAGACGCCGGGACAACTCGCGGCGCTGGCCGCCGCCACCGCCGCGCTCGGCGGCAACATCCTGTCGCTGAGCACCCAGTCCGACACCGACGGAACCGTCGACGAACTCCACGTCCAACTGCCCGAGCCCGTCACCGCGCCCACGCTGGTCGACGCGCTCACCGCGGCGGGCGGCCGGTCGGTGCGGGTCCGCCCGGCCACCGTGCGGGAACTCGTCGATCCGGTCACCCGCGCGCTCCTGCTGGCGTCCTGGGCCGGCGAGGACCCACGTCGGCTGCCGGTCGCCCTGGCGGCGCTCCTGGAGGCCCGTCTCCTCCCGGACACGGGCGACCGCGTCGACCGGGTCGAACGGGAGACGCTGTCCCTCACCACTCCGACCGGCGACCGGGTCCGGCTGCACCGGCCCGGCCTGCCGTTCACCGCGACCGAGACCGCACGCGCGCTGGCCCTGCTCGGCCGCGCCCACCGGTCCGCGCCGGCCCGGCCCGCCTGAACCCACCGCGCTCAGCCGCGCACGGCCCGCTTCGCCGCGACGGCCACCGCGCCAAGCCGCGTACGGTCCCGACCGCATCGACCGGTGACATCGGCGGGGCGTACGGCTCCGACGGGGCGCGTGCGGGGTGGCGCGGTTCAAGCTCGCGACATCGCCGAGGCCGCAGCCGCCCTGGAGAGCTGAAGGGCCCGACGATGTCGGGCCCTTCAGCTGGGGGCTTGTCCGCGCCGCGGGTCCGCCCGCATCGCGCCTGTGCGGTCAGCCGTGTCCGGCTTCGGCCAGCCGGACGACCTCTTCCAGACAGTCGGCCGGGGAGACGGAACCGCCCTCGGCGTACGCGGCGGCGAACTCCGCCTCCGGGAGCGCGGCGCGGACCCGCGCCGTGGCGCGGTCGACGTGGTCGCGTTCGGCGGGGCCGGCGGTCAGCCCGGAGGACCGGCGGAGCGCGGCCGCCGTGCCCAGCAGGCGCGCGGCCCGGGCGGGGTCACCGGCGAGGCCGAGCGCGCCGGCGGCGCCTTCGAGGGCGCCCGCCGTGTCGCGGGGCGCGCCCATCCGCAGCGCGGCGGCCAGGGCGTCCCGGTGGAAGACCAGGGCCGTGGCCGCGTCGCCCCGGTGCTCGGCCACGAAGCCGAGGCCCGTCTGCAGCATCGGCAGGTGCAGCGGCGGCACGGTGTCGGGGTCGTCCCGGGGCACCGCGCGCAGCAGGGTCTCCAGGTGCTCCTCGGCGACATCGAGGTCGCCCTCGCGCAGGGCCGTGTAGCCCAGTGTGGTCCGCGCGAACACGGCGGCCGGCTGGTGACCCTGCTCGAGGGCGAGCCGCAGCGCCCGCCGCCCGTACTCGCGTGCCGACGGGTACGCGCCGCGCATCATCGCGGTCCAGCCGAGCCAGGTGAGCCGTACGGCGACGTCCGGCCAGAGCCGCAGTTCCTCGGCCGCGGCCAGCCCCCGCCGCTGCAGTCGCTCCGCCCGCTCGTGGTCGCCGGTCAGCTCGGCCAGGGCGCCGAGCCACTCAGAGGCCTGCAACTGGCCCCAGCGGTCACCGAGCTCGGTGAAGAGGCGCGCCGCCCGTTCGGCCTCGCCTTCCAGCACCGCGAGCTCGCCACGGGCGTGCGCGTGCTTCGCCTTGAGGATGAGCGCGGCCGCCCGCCCCCACCGGTCGCCGGCCGCGTCGAAGCCGGTGAGCGCCCGGTCGAGCAGTTCCTCGCCGGCGGCGGGATCCTCGACCTCGCCGGCGGTGAAGGCCAGGAACCACTGCGCCCGGGCCGTCGCCGCCGGGTCGTCGTCGGCCGTGAACAGCTCCAGCGCCGCCGCCCTGCGGGCGGCCCAGTCGGTCCGGTCGCCCTGCAGCAGGGCCAGGCCGGCGCGCCACGCCAGGGCCCTGGCGCGGTGCGGCCGCGCACGGCCGGGGTGGTCGAGCGCGAGGGCCGCATCGAGGGACCGCCGCGCCTCGGTCAGCCTGCCGCGCAGGAACCAGTACCACGCCAGCGCGTTGACGAGGCGCAGCGCCGACTCGGCGTCCCGGTCGGTCACCGCGCCATCGAACGCGGCCCGCAGGTTGGCCGCTTCGGCGTCGAGGACGTCCAGCCATCGGGCCTGGTCGGGCCCGTAGAGGTACGGCTCGGCGCGCTCGGCCAGCTCCGTGTGGTGGCGACGGTGCCGGCGGCGTACCCGCTCGTGCTCGCCCGCCTCCGCGAGCCGGTCGGCGCAGTAGGCGGCCACGGACTCCAGCAGGCGGTAGCGCGGCCCGTCGTCGCCGTCCTCGGCCATGACGACGAGCGACCGGTCGACGAGGCGCACGAGCAGGTCGAGCACCTCCTCGGCGGGCAGGTCGGGCCCGGAGCAGACGGCCTCGGCCGCCTCCAGCGCGCAGCCGTCCGCGTGGACGGCGAGCCGGCGCAGGACCGCGCGCTCCGGGTCGGACAGCAGCTCCCAGCTCCAGTCGATCATCGCCATGAGGGTTCGCTGCCGCTGTGGCGCGCCCCGGTGGCCGGTGGCCAGCAGCCGGAACCGGTCGTCGAGCCGGGCGACCAGGCCGTGCACGCCCAGGGCCCGCATCCTCGTCGCGGCCAGTTCCAGGGCGAGCGGGATGCCGTCCAGCCGCCGGCAGAGCACGGCGACGGCCGGCGCGGTCTCCGCGTCCAGCCGGAACCCGCGCGCCGCCGCCGTCGCCCGGTCGACGAAGAACCGCACCGCGCTGAACTCCGCCAGCGCGGCCGGATCCGCCTCGTCGGCCCGCGCGGGGATCCGCAGCGGCGGCACGCTCCACACGACCTCGCCGGTCAGCCCGATCGGCTCTCGGCTCGTGGCGAGGACGCGCAGGCCGGGCGCCGCCCGCAGCAGCCGGCCGGTCAGCTCGGCCACCGGCTCGATCAGGTGCTCGCAGTTGTCCATCACCAGGAGCAGCCGCTGCGCCGAGAGCGCGTCGGCGAGCCGGTCGACCGGCGCGACGGGGCGCCCCTCGCCTGCGGCGTCCCGGATGTCGAGCGCGCGCAGCACCACGTCGGCCAGTGCGTCCGCCGCCTCGGGCGCGGTACCCGACGGCCCGGACACGCCCGCCAGCTCCACGAGCCACGCTCCGTCGGGGAGGTCGTCGACCAGCCGGCCGGCGGCCTCGAGCGCCAGCCGCGTCTTCCCGACGCCGCCCGGCCCGGTGAGCGTGACCAGCCGGTCGGTCGCCAGCCGGGCGCGTACCGCCGCGAGGGCCTCGTCGCGGCCGATCAGCTCAGTGGCCGGCGCGTGCAGGTTGGTCCGCGGCCGGCGCGAGGCACCGGCGCGCGGGGGCTGCGGCGCCTCCAGCTCGGGGTCGTGCTCGAGGATCGCCCGGTGCAGGGCGACCAGGTCCGGACCGGGATCCAGGCCCAGCTCGTCGGCGAGTTCGGCGCGCAGCCGCTCATAGCTCTCCAGGGCCTCGGTCTGCCGCCCGCCGCGATACAGGGCGCGCATGTGCGCGGCGCGGAGGCGCTCCCGGAGCGGATGCGCGGTCAGCAGGTCGCCGAGCTCGCCGACGAGCGCGCCGTGCTCGCCGAGGGCGAGCCGGACCTCGGCGTGGTCCTCCAGCGCGGTGAGCCACTGCTCCGTCAGCCGGGCGACGGTCGCCTGCGCGAACGCCTCGTCGGCGAAGTCGGCGAGCGCCGGGCCCCGCCACAGCGCCAGCGCGTCGGCCAGGGCCGCCGCCGTCTCGGCGGGCTCGGCGGCCGTACGCGCCCGGCGGGTCAGGGTCTTGAACCGGTGCGCGTCCAGCCGGTCGTCGTCGACCGCGATGAGGTACCCCGCCGGACGGGAGACCACCAGGGCGCGCGCTCCCGGCTCGGCGTCCTCCAGGACGCGCCGCAGCTGGGAGACCTTGGCCGACAGCGCGCCGGCGGGATTGCCGGGCAGCCGGTCGCCCCACAGGTCGTCGATCAGCCGGTCGGCGGGGACGGGCCGCCCCGCGTGCACCAGCAGATCGGCCAGTAGTGCCCGTACCTTCGCCCCGGGCACCGGCACCGGCCGTCCCTCGTCGGTCCACACGGTCAGCGGGCCGAGCATCCCAAAGCGCATGAGCGGCACGATAACCGCAGACGTTCCGTCGTGCCGTCATCCGGACACAGGCCGGAGGGGCAGAGCAGGCGCGATGCCCGGGTTCCGGCGGTCAGAGCAGGCGGGCGATCTCGTTCGCCGCGGTGAGGACGCGCGGCGCGATCGCGGACTCGTCCTGCGCTCCGATCTTCACCACGCCGATGCTCGCCTCGGCGGGCCGCCCCCTCGCGACGATCGGCGCGGCGACGCCCCACGCGCCGGACTGCAGCTCACCGGCGGTGACCGCGTAACCGGCCCGGCGGGACTCGCGCACGATCGACCGCTCGTCCGGGTGCGGCGGCCGACCGGCGAGGATGGCGATTCCCGGCGCGCCACGGTCCACGGCGTGCCGGTTGCCCGCCCGGTACGCCACGTGGAAGTCGGATCCCTGCGGCTCGGCGACGGCCAGTACGACGACCTCCTCCTCCGCGTCCAGCACGCTGATGAACGCCGTCGCGCGGCAGTCATCGGCCAGCGACTGGAGCGCTCCCTCGGCGGCGGCGCGCAGCCGGTGCTGTACGGCGGCGCCGAGTTCGACGATGCCGAGCCCCAGCGTGAAGCGCGTTCCGTTCCGGGAGACGAGGCGGTGGTTGCGCAGCGCGGTCAGGTGGCGGGCCACGGCGTTGCGGTGCACGTCCGCGGCGCGGGCGAGCTCGCTGATCGTCATGCCGTCGGGGTGGTCCCGGAGGATCTCCAGGAGCCGCAGGCCGGTGTCGATGGTCTTCGACCCGGTGGCGGGGGACGGCTGCGGCTCCGTGCCGGAGGACGGCGTCCCGACGTCGGGGGAGGACGGCGGCCCGCTGGTGCGGGAGGACGGCGTCCCGGCGCCGGGGGAGGGCGGCGAGTCGGCGTGCGGGCGGCCGGGTGGCGCCGAGCGGCGCGGTCGGTCGTTCATCGCACGTCGCTCCGTCGTACGGGCGTGTAGCGGACGGGCAGGTGTTTGATCCCGGCGATGAAGTTCGACACCAGCCGCACGGGCGGCCCGGCGGGCTCCAGGTCCGGCAGCCGCCAGAGGAACTCGCGGTAGAAGATCCGCAGTTGCAGGCGGGCGAAGTGCGCGCCGAGGCACACGTGCGGGCCGTCGCCGAACGCCACGTGGTCGCCCGTCCGCCGGGCGACGTCGAACCGCTCCGGATCGGCGAACGCCCGCTCGTCGCGGTTGGCGGAGGCGTGGAACACGACGACCTTGTCCCCAGCGGCGATCGGCCGTCCCGCGAGCACGGTGTCCCGTACGGCGGTGCGGCGGAAGCTGAGCACGGGCGGATGCCAGCGCAGCATCTCGTCGATCGCCGAGTCGAGCAGTTGGGGCTGATCGAGGAGCCGCCGGTGCTGGTCCGGGTGGTCGAGGAGCGCCATGACCCCGCCCGGCAGGCCGGACCGTACGGTGTCGTTGCCGGCGATCACCAGCAGGAAGAAGAACATCGAGAGTTCGGGATCGCTGAGGCGCCGGCCGTCGACCTCGGCGGTCGCCAGCGCGGTCATCAGGTCGTCCGAGGGATCGCGGCGCTTGGCGTCGGCGAGCGTGTGCGCGTACTCGAACATGTCGGCGAGCATCGCGGGCGATCGGGGGTTCACCGGCCTGCCGTCCGGGCCGCGGGCGGCCTCGGCGTGGTCCGGGTCCTGGTAGCCGATCACCCGGTTGGTCCAGGCCAGGATCCGGTCGCGGTCCTCTTCGGGGATGCCGAGCAGGTCGGCGAGGTTCTGGATGGGATAGTCGTCGGTGACGTCGACCGGCAGGTCGCACTCGCCGCGTTCGACGATGTCGTCGACGAGCCGGCGCGCCCGGCGCTCGATGTCGGCCGCGAACCGTTCGACCCGGCGGGGCGTGAACACCCGGGAGGCGATCCGCCGCAGCCGGCCGTGCTCCGGCGGGTCGAGGTTCAGCATCATCCGTCGGATGAACGGCAGGTCCGCCGGGTCCGGGTCGCGGATCTGCGTCGCCCCGATCCACGAGCTGTACTCGGTCGGACTGCGCAGCACGCGGACGACGTCGGCGTGGCGGGTCACGGCCCAGAATCCCGGACCGGCCGGCCAGCCGCCGACCTCGTACTCCTCCTGCCAGTGCACCGGGTCCTCGTCCCGGAGCCGGCGGTAGGTCTCGTGCGGGACACCCCGCGCGTAGACGTTCGGGTCGAACACGTCGAGGTCCGCGGCGGGGTTCGCCGGGACGGCGGTGGTGTCTCGTTCTTCGGCCGGCAACATGCCCCCTCGGATCCTCGGACGGCTGGAACGTTCCGGGCGGCCGGTGGACCGGCGGGCCGGAGGTCGCTCAGGCGGCCAGGAAGCGCTCGATCTCGGCCACCAGCGCGAGCGGCGTCTCGTCCATCGCGTAGTGGCCGGCGTCCTGGAACGTCGTCAGTCGCGCGTTGGGATACCACTCCAGCCACGTTCCCCGCATGACGTCGGCGGACAGCGCCGGGTCGTGCGCGCCCGCGATGACGAGCACCGGCGTGGTGTCGCCCACCACCTCCTCGTGGAAGTCGCTACGGGCCCAGGCGTCCAGGTAGGCGCGGAACGCCGGGACCGTGGAGACGCGCAGCGAGTGGTCCACCATCTCGTCGAGCCAGGCGCCCGGGAGACGGCCGCCCGTGGTGAGATCGATGATCGCCCGGCGGTTCCCGGCCTCGTCCGCCGCGCCGGAGAACAGCGCCCAGCCCTGCTCGTCGAACGGGACGCCGGAGGCGGGGACCGGCGAGACGCCGACCATCCTGCGGACCCGCCCGGGCGCGTCCAGCATCACCCGTTGCATCGCCGTCCCGCCCATCGAGTGTCCGACCAGCGAGAACTCGTCCCAGCCGAGCTTGTCGGCCAGCGCGATGACGTCACTGGCGATCTCCGCGAGGGTGTAGTCGCCGGTGATGTCCCGGGCCTCTCCGTAGCCGCGATAGTCCGGGAACGCGTACGTGAACGCCTCCCCGTTCAGGTACGGCCGGATCTTGGCGAAGGCGTCGCGATCGCCGAACCAGCCGTGCAGCGCGATCACCCGATGCGGTCCGGTGCCGCAGAGGGCATGGGGAAGGGCGACGGGAGACATACCGGATCCTGTTCTGTCGATGGCGGTACGGACGGATCGGGCGAGACGGGCGGCTCAGGCGCGACGGCGACGATGAGCTCCGGGCGCCGGGCGGTCGCCCGGACGGCGCGGGCGGCGTACTCCAGTGCGAACCAGACGTACTTGCCGCCGTGGTACCGGACGAAGCCCCACTGGTCGGCCTGGGCGTCGACCAGGAACAGGCCGCGGCCGCACTCGGCGACGAAGTCGGGCGTCCGCCGCACGGGCAGGGTCGGGTCCCGGTCGCAGACGGTGAGCCAGACCATGCCGTAGGCGACCCGGACGTTGACCCTGATCTCCTGGTCGCCCGAGGGCCCCGGGCTCGCGTGCTGAACGGCGTTGGTCACCAGCTCGCTGGTCAGCTCCGCGACCGTCGCCCGGTCGTCCGCGGGCAGCGCGAGGTCCCACGAGTCCAGCATGGCCGCGACCCAGCGCCGCGCGATGGAGGGCGCGAGGCGCGAGCCCGGGAGATCGCACCATCCGGACAGGCGGCGTCCGTCCGCGGGATCGGACGTGGTCGCCACGGCGTCGTTTCCCGGGGCGCCGGAAGGTCGCTGCTCCCGTGAATCGGACAAGAACTCGCGCTCCAGCCTGTGCTGCCCGAATAGTGGGCGTGGTGGGCAAAATTTGGGCGTACGTCCCGGAGCATCGAGCGTCGAGGGCCTGATGTCAACGGAAACGTCGGAATACCCGGGAATTCGTTGGCGGCGTAGGCCCGCGCCGTGGACCGGTCCGGGTGCCGTTCCCTTCGCGGAACGACGCCGCCCCCGTACGACACGGGCGGTCGTACGGGGGCGGCGTCGTCGATCGGATCAGCGGAGCGGGCCGGCGGCGAACATGGCCCCTGGACCGCGCGCGGATAGAGTCGTGTTCGCACGGAGTGTTCCCGATGGAGGAGGAATGCGTGGTTCCGCCGAACGTCTCGGAGCCGTCCCCGCAGCCGCCCGCCGGTCTGGACCTGTCCGGTCGCCGGGCCCTGGTGACCGGCGCGGCCGGCGGCATCGGCCTGGCGTGCGCCCGGCGGCTGGCGGCCGCCGGAGCCGAGGTCGTCATCGTCGACCTGCGCGAGGAGGAGGCCAAGGCCGCCGCCGAGGAGATCGGCGGCCGGGCGGTCGCGGCGGACCTGTCCGACGCCGCGGCGGTCGAGACCATCGACTGTGACGTGGACATCCTGGTCAACAACGCCGGGCTGCAACACGTCGCCCCGGTCACCGAGTTCCCCCCGGACGTCTTCGCGCGCATCCAGCGGATCATGGTGGAGGCGCCGTTCCGCCTCGCCCGCCGGGCACTGCCCGGAATGTACGAACGCGGCTGGGGGCGGATCGTCGGGATCTCCTCCGTGCACGGCCGGATCGCCTCGCCGTACAAGGTCGCCTACGTCACCGCCAAGCACGCCCTGGAGGGGATGACCAAGGTCATCGCGCTCGAGGCCGCCGAGCACGGGGTCACCGCGAACTGCGTCAGCCCGGCGTACGTGCGCACCCCGCTCGTCGAGCACCAGATCGCCGACCAGGCGGCCGCGCACGGGATGGAGCCCGACCGGGTCGTCGACGAGATCATGCTGGCCCGGGCCGCGATCCGGCGGCTGATCGAGCCGGAGGAGGTCGCCGAGATGGTCGCCTATCTCTGCTCGCCGCACGCGTCGATGATCACGGGGGCGTCCCTCACCATGGACGGCGGCTGGACCGCGCACTGACGACCGACGGCGCCCGCGCGCGGTCGCGCGGGCGCCGGTCGGGTTCCGTCGAGGGCTTACGTGGACGGGGCCGGGCCCGCCGTGGGCGAGCCGAGGAAGGGCGGGTAGCGGTCGCCGGGCACGAGGTTGCCGCCGTACAGCTCGGAGACCGTCACGAAGGCGTAGCCCTGTTTGGTCAGAGCGTCCAGAATGCCGGGTACTGCGGCCACGCTGGTCGGCCGGATGTCATGCATGATCACAATGTGGCCCGGCTTCGCGCCGGCGAGGACGCGCTTCGTCACCACCGCCGTGTTGCGGTCCTTCCAGTCCACCGTGTCGACGGTCCACAGAATCTGCGCCAACCCCATCTGCTTCGCGATCTCATTGACCTGTTTGTCCGAGTATCCATAGGTCGGTCGCATCACCGTCGGCGCCGTGCCGGTCGCCTGCAGGATGGCCTCCTGGGTGCGGATGAGCTCATCCTCGACCTTCGCCCGCGGGGCTCCGGTCAGCTTGGCGTGGTCGAAGGTGTGGTTGCCGATCTGGTGCCCCTCGGTGGCCTCCCGTTTCAGGATGTCCTGGTTGTTCGCCACCTGCTGGCCGAGGACGAAGAAGGTCGCGTGCGCGCCGTGCGCCTTGAGGATGTCGAGGAGCTTGGCGGTTCCGGTGACCGGTCCGTCGTCGAAGGTGAGCGCGATGCACTTGCGCACATGACAGTCGACCTTCGCCGGGGCCGCGGGCCGCGCCTTCGCGGCCCGGTGGGCGGCGGACCGGTCCTCGCGCGACCCTGAGCCGGCGAGGAGGAACGCCCCCGCGCCCACCGCACCGCCCAGCAGTACGGCCGCGCCGAGGGCGGCGGGCAAGATCCAACGCCGTTGCAGAAATCCGCTTTTTTCGTTTTCATGGCTTTTATTATTTTCGTCGTTCGTCACCTTTTGCCCCCGACTGAGCGACTTTTGGTCATGCGCAGGGTTCAGGGGGCGGCTAAGAACGGTCCGGAATGTCGAGCCGAACAGCGGAGACCGTGCTGGCCACCCCCGTCGCGATACCTATACCCGCGAAATCGAGCCGTTCGAACTCGCGATGACGAACGCTGTCAGAAAAGACGAGCGCCGTGGGCGACCGGCGGCGTGGGGCGCCGAAAAATCCGGTTTCCGCCTGTCGGTGCCCGCTGGCATACTTCCAGCGGAGGTAAGTGATCACTGTGACTGTGGAACCTTACAGGCGGGTGCTGGCCATCCCCGGTGTCCGGATGCTGCTGCTCGTCGGGCTGGTCGCCCGGATCCCGGTCGTCGCCTGCGGGCTGACGCTGACCCTGCACGTGGTCGGCGGCCTGGGGCGCGGCTTCATGCAGGCGGGTCTGGTCGGGGCGGCCTCGACCGCCGGAGTGGCGGTCGGAGCCCCGATCGCCGGGCGCTTCGTGGACCGACGTGGCCTCCGGCCGGTCCTGGTGGTCACCACGCTCGCTCAGCTTCTCTTCTGGACCGTCGCGCCGTTCCTGCCGTACTGGCCGCTGCTCGTCGGCGCCTTCGTGAGCGGGGTCCTGGCACTGCCGGTCTTCACCGTCATCCGCCAGTGCCTCGCGGCCGCCGTCCCGGCCGAATACCGCCGTAGCGCCTACGCCCTGGACTCGATGCTGGTCGAGGTGGCCTACATGACCGGCCCGGCGCTCGCCGTGGCCGGCACGACCGCGCTCGGCGGCTCCTGGACCATGGCACTCGTCGGGCTCGGACTGGTCGTGTCCGGCACGGCGCTGCTGGCGCTCGACCCGCCCATCCATGTCGGCGACGAGCCGGAGGCCGCCGGAGCCACGGTGCGCCGCCGCCAGTGGCTGACGCCCGCGCTCTTCGCCCTGCTCGGCGTGACGTCCGCCGCCACCTTCGTGCTCGCCGGGACCGAGCTCGGCCTGGTCGCGGTGCTCAAGGCCGACTCCGCGACCAGATGGACCGGCCTGGTGCTCGCGTTCTGGGGCATCGCCTCGCTGGTCGGGGGATTCGTGTACGGCGCGCTGCCCCGGGGCTTCTCCCCGCTCGTCATCGTCGGCGCCATGGCCGCCCTCACCGCTCCGATGGGCCTGGTGGGCCACTGGGAGTGGCTCTGTATCGCGCTGCTCCCGGCGGGGATGCTGTGCGCCCCGGCGATCTCCGCCTCGATCGACACCCTCAGCCGGTGGGTGCCCGCCTCGGCCCGCGGCGAGGCGACGGGACTGCACAGCACCGCGATGACGCTGGGACTGGCCGTCGCCGGACCCGTCACGGGCGTCGTCATCGACGGCTTCGGCCCCCGCTGGGCGTTCGCCCTCTCCGGCGCCGCGGGTCTCCTCGTCGTCCTGCTCGCCACCCCGATGTGGCGGCGCGCCGCGCGGCCGCCGGCGCCGCGGACGACGGCCGCCGAGCCGGTCGCCGACGCCGCTTGACGCGCTCCCCGGCCCGCACAAGGCCGGGGATCCGGTCCGCGCCGCGTCACGCGGGGTCTCCGTCCGATAGTGGACGCCGCCCGCCCGCCGGACCCGGGTTCCGCGCGCGGTGGAGCCGGTGTATAGCTGATCCATGCGACGACCGAACGACCCGGCGGCGCTGCGCGGGCGCCGCGTGCTGGTCACCGGAGCCGCGCGCGGCATCGGCGCGGCCCTGGTCCGCCGCCTGCATGCCCGGGGCGCTCGGGTGGCCCTGGCGGGTCTGGAGCCGGACGGCCTCGCGGCAGTGGCCCGGGACTGCGGCGACGCGCCCTGGCGGACGTGCGACGTGACCGACCGCGACCGTGTCGAACGGGTCGTGACGGAGCTGGCCGACGAACTGGGCGGCCTGGACGTCGTGGTGGCCAACGCCGGGGTCGCCTGCCAGTGGCCGGTCCTCGGCGGCGACCCGCGCATCCTGGAGACGACGATGCGCGTGAACGTCTTCGGCACCTACCACACGCTGCGCGCGGCGGGCCCGTACATCGCCCACCCTGGCGGCTACGCGCTGGCCGTCGCCTCGCTCGCCGCCGCCGTCCACGCTCCCCTGCTCGGGGCCTACAGCGCGTCCAAGGCCGCCGTCGAGGCGCTCGGTGACACGCTCCGTCTCGAGCTGCGGCACACGGGAGCGCGGGTCGGCGTCGCGTACTTCGCCGAACTGGACACCGACATGACGCGCCGCGGGTTCGGCACCCGGGCGGCCTCCGTGCTGCAGGGCCGGCGCGGAGGGTTCACCGGGGTCACGCCGCTCCGCGCCGGGATCGACGCGCTCGAGCGCGGCATCGCGACGCGCGCCCGCCGGGTGCACGCTCCGCGCTGGGTGGGACCGGTCCTGTACGGGCGGATGGCGGCCCAGCGGGTGGTGGACACGGCGCTGCGGGCACGGGTGGAGCCCGCCCTGCGGATCGCGATCGAGGAGGAGGACCCGCCGATGACGACGCCGCAGCCCGAGGACCGGGCAGGATGACCGCCGACCGGCCCCCCTCGCCGGGGCGTGGGGTGCCGCGTGTGCCGCCCGGATCGCGGCGTGAACTGGGCGCGCCGGCGTGGACGTTCGTCCGGCTGGCGGGACGGCGCGCCGGCACGCGGGCGCCGGTGCTGTTCCGGGTGCTCGGCCGGCACCGCCGCCTGTTCCGCGGCTGGCTGCACTTCGCCGGCCGGCTGATGCCGGGCGGCGTGCTGCCGCGCCGCGAGACCGAGCTGGTCATCCTGCGGGTGGCGCACCTGCGGGACTGCCGCTACGAGTTCGATCACCACGTACGGCTCGGCGCCCGGGCCGGGGTCACCCGCGCCGACCTTGCCCGGCTCGTCGAGCGCGGGCCCGAGGACGACGGCTGGTCGCCGCGCGAACGCGCCATCCTGGCGGCGGTGGACGCCCTGCAGGCCGAGCGCGACCTCGACGACGCCGCGTGGGAACGGCTCCGAGAGCACCTCGACGACCAGGAGTGCATCGAGCTGGTCATGCTCGTCGGCCATTACGACATGCTGGCGACGGCCATCACCGCGCTGCGGATCCCGCCCGACCTCCCCCGGCGCTGACCTCCGGTGGCGCCGATTCCGTTGGGCTCGCCGGGCACCGGCCGTCGCGGGCCGGGGGGGCGATGCGCTGATCCCTCGGTCGGCGCTGACCTCCGGTGGCGCTGACCCCGCCGGGGCTCGCCGGGCCTCCGCCGCTGCGGGCCGAGGGGCGGTGCGCCGACCCGGCCCCGTGGCGGAGCCGGTCGCGTGGCCGCGGACGGCTCAGAGGGCGGCGCCGACCGCGTAGCCGAGGGCGGCGATCGCGGTCCCGAGGATGAGCCCGCCCACGGCGTTCAGGCCCGCCTCGCGGAACGAGCCGTCCTCCAGGAGCCGTACGGTCTCGAATCCGAAGGTGCTGAAGGTCGTCAGAGCTCCGCAGAATCCGGTGCCCAGCAGCGTGACGACGTGCGCCGGCAGGGCGTGGGCGGAGCCGGTGAGCAGACCGAGGATCAAGCAGCCGATGAGGTTCACGGTGAACGTGCCCCAGGGGAAGACGCCGTCCCGCCGGCGCTGGACGTACCGGTCGATCAGGTAGCGGCTCGGCGCCCCGACGGCGCCGCCGAGCAGCACGAGCAGAACGGTCACCCCCGCCGTCCTTCCCGGCCCCGGAGCACGGGCAGCCCGGCGATCAGCCGGGCCAGCGTCATCCCGCACCACACCGCGGCGAATCCGCCGAGGAGGCTGCCGAACGCGTACGCCGCGGCGATCCCCCAGGACCCGTGCGCGGCCAGCGTCCGCAGCTCGACCGCGAAGGTCGAGAAGGTGGTGTAGCCGCCCAGGACGCCGACGCCGAAGAACGGCCGTACGTAGCGGTTCGGCGGCCAGACGTCCAGGACGAGGACCATGAGCAGCCCGATCGCGAGGCACCCGCTCAGATTGATCGTGAAGGTCGCCCAGGGGAAGCGGCCGGGGGACACGTGGAGCGCCTGGGAGATCAGGTAGCGGGCGACGCTGCCCAGCCCGCCGCCGAGCGAGATCGCCGCCAGCACCCGCCACTGCCGGTCGCGGCGACCGGCGCGGACCGCGAAGACGTCGGCGACCGGCGCGGGCCCGTCGATCGGGCCGGTGTCGGGGTCGACGGGCAGGAGATCGGGGTCGGCGGGCGGCTCGTCGGTGCGGCGATCCACCGAGCCCTTGGAGAATCGTGCGGCCACTGCGTCCTTTCGGTCTGTCCCCTACCAGGGTGAGGGATCCGCGCAGCGGTCGCGTCCCGGCTCCATTCTCGTCCGTTCCGGCCGCCGGGACGGCCCGGCTCCCGCCGGTCCCGGGACGGCCGGGGTCGCACACGGGGTCTCGCCGACGGCGGTCACGAGCCCGGCTCGTCGAGGTGCGCGGCCGCCTGGAGACGGAGGGATTCGGCGCACGGCCCGTCTGATCATCCACGGTGCGGCGGACCGGAACCCGGCGCCTCCGGTACTCCGGGCGACGCCGCCGTTCCAGGCGCTGATCGCCGACGGGACCCGAGCGCGGTTCGTCGTGCTGCCGGGGGAGGGGGATGTGCTCCGGGGCCGGGAGGGCGTCGCGACCGCCCTCACGGAGAAGGGCGCCTGGCCCGCCGCGGTTCAGGGCCCGCTGTGATCTGCCGCGCGTGGCTCCACGGCGGACCGCCGCCGGAGGGGCTACGAGCGGCTTATCGCGCCGCAGTCAGATCCGCGTCGCCGGTGGGTGCTTCACCCGGGATCTCATCCGTGCTGGACAGGAACCGGTCGAGTCCGGTGATCTTGAGCATCCGTTGGACGTGCCCGGCGGGCCGGAGCAACAGCAGCTCGCCGCCGTCCTTACGAGCGCGCTTCCAGGCGCCGACGAAGCAGCCAAGCCCGACGGAGTCGCAGAACTCGAGCTTCGACAGGTCGAGTGCGATCCGGACCTGGCCCGCCGCCAGTATGGCGTCCAGCTCGTCGCGGATGCCCCCGACGGTCGTGTAGTCGAGCTCGCCCGCCACGTGCACCAGCGCCCACTCGCCCCGTGACTCGACCGCCACGTCCAGCGTCGCTTCGTCCGGTCGATCCGCCGCCATTCGTCCCCACCTCCACGCCGAATGATGGTGGTCTTCACTTTACGGCCCCCAGTCATTCTTGGCCGATGGTACGTCAACGCCGACCACGTCCGTCTGCTTCCCCATATACAGATATTGTCGACTGGCAAAGTAGGGAATATAGTCCGTTCATGCCACGACTCCAGATCGCGCAGCTCGACACCCACCTACGCGAAGCATCGCCCGACCTCGATGTGGGGCCACCGCCGGTCCCGGACGACCCGCCACCGGGCGGCCTCCTGGAGGTGATCCCGCTTCCCGGCACCGGACAGGTGGTGGTGATCACCGCCCATCTCCTTCCGGCGGCGGACCTCGGTACGCCGGTCGCCGTTCCCCGGGTGGTCGGGTCTGTGGACCGGAGGCCGGGCGGGCGGGAGCCCGACGACCTGGTCGTCGACCGCGACGCCAGGCGTGTCTGGCTGGACGGCGAAGAGCTGTCGCTGACGTTCCAGGAGTTCGAGCTGCTGGACTACCTGACGGCGCGCCCCGGAAAGGTGTTCTCTCGCATCCACCTGATGAACGCGGTGTGGGAGGGCGCGGCCGTCGTCGTGCCGCGGACGGTGGACGTCCACGTGCATCGCCTGCGCCGCAAGCTCGGGCGCCACGGCGGTCGCCTGGTGACCGTCCGGCGGGTGGGCTACTGCTACCGGCGGCCGGAGGCCGACCCCGCGGCGGCCGGCTGAGCCATCGCGGGCCTCCGGCGCGCGGTCACGGCGCGCCGGCCGCCCGCGCGGAGGAGTCCCCGGGCCGATATTCCGCGCGGAGCCGGGCTCAGCCTTCGAAGAAGGTGATCCGCACGCCGGAGACGACCCGCTCGACCGGGACGAAGCGGCCCAGGACGGTCTGTTCGCGCAGGGTCTCGCTGAGGTAGACGCGGCCGGGGCGTCCGAGGTCCTGGGCCATCTTGGACGCGACGTTGACCGGGGCTCCGGCGATGTCGCGGCCGCCGCCCGGTGTCTCCCCGGTCAGCACCGGCCCGGTGTCCACGCCGATCCGGCACACGATCTCCCGCTCGGCCAGCCCCGCGCGGAGTCGAAGGGCGAACTCGACGGCGGCTCCCGGATCGTCGAAGAGGTAGATGCCCAGTGGACCGGCGACCTTGATCTCCATGGCGCCGGCCGACGGCAGCAGGCCCAGCGCCGTCTCGCGCATCGTGGTGGACAGGGCCAGCCCTCTCAGCACCGCCAGCTCGGGCGTGGCCGCCGCCGCGCCGCCACGTTCGACGAGCACGACGGTCCGCTCCCGGAGGTGCCGGGCGGTGAGCCGGGCGAGGAGGTCGGCGTCACCGGGGGAGCGCTCGAGGAGAAGGAGGTCGGCGTGGAGGTCGGGGGAGTACGGGATCGGGTACCGCTCGCCCTCGACGGGGCGCGCGTCGGTCAGGCGCGGGCCGTCGAGCAGCCGGTAGACCGGGCCGATCGGATGCCGTAGGTCGTCCCTGCGGGCCACGGTGAAGGGGTGGCCGGGCGGCAGCAGGTCGACGACCGGTTGGGTAATGGCGATCTCCCCGCCCTCCACGTGGTTCTCCGCGACGTCCTCGATCCCGTCGGCCTCCTCGCCGTACAGCCCGCCGGACAGCTCGGTGAAGGTCCCCCGGTGGACGCCGATGCCGATCCGGATCCGGCACCGGCGCTCGATGTCGTCCTGGACGCTCAGCAGGGCCGAGAGCAGCTCCGCGGCGCGGGTGCCGGCCGGATGGAACAGCTGGGCGTTGTCGGCCGCCCAGACTCCCACCGCCCGGCCGCCGATGGCCCGGCCGTACGCGTGCAGGATCCGCTTCGGCCGGTCGATGAGCGCCAGCACCTCCAGCAGTGCCAGTCGCTCGCTGAGCCTCGTCAGGCCCGCCGAGTCCGACACGACGCTGTAGCCCTCGACGGCGTATCCGCTCAGCAGGCGCCGCGCGTCGTCGGCCGTCTGACCGCTGCGCCGCCAGCGCTCGACGAGGGCGTGCGGCAGCCCGCCGACGACGTCGCGGGTGAGGTCGTAGTCGCCGGGAACGTGCCGGCCCGCGGGGGATTCGGAGGTCACGCCGGCAGCATAACAACACACAGTGATCACTTAAGTGCGAGTCGTAATAAAAATCTACAATGTAAAGGCGGCGGCCGTGCCGGTGACGCGAGTCGGATCCCATAAGTGGACTCTTGTGCGGAAGGTGAGCCATGTGACATTTTACCGCTCGTGAGCACTGCTGACGTGGTGATCGTCGGCGGCGGCGTCGTCGGTGCCGCGTGCGCGTACTACGCCGCGCGGGCCGGACTGGCGGTGACCGTCGTGGAACGCGGCGCGGTGGCCGGAGGCACCACCGGAGCGGGGGAGGGCAACCTCCTCGTCTCCGACAAGGAGCCCGGCCCGGAGCTCGACCTCGCGGTCTTCTCCTCCGCCCGGTGGGCGGAGCTGGCCGCCGAGGACGGGCTCGGGGCGGCCTTCGAGTACGAGCCCAAGGGCGGCCTCGTCGTCGCCGAGAGCGAGAAGGGCGTGGCCGGGCTCGCGGCGCTGGCCGAGCAGCAGCGCGCGGCGGGTGTCGACACGGTCGCCGTGCCCGCGGCGGAGCTGCCCGGCTACGAGCCGCATCTGGCCCGAGACCTGGCCGGCGGGATGTTCTACCCCCAGGATGCCCAGGTCCAGCCGATGCTGGCCGCCGCGCACCTGCTGCGCGCCTCCGGGGCCGAGGTCCGTACGGGTGTCACCGTGACCGGGATGCTGCGCGCCGGCGATCGGGTCACCGGGGTGCGCACCGACCGGGGGGACCTCGCCGCGGGGGCGGTCGTGAACGCGGCCGGCACGTGGGGCGGGGAGGTCGCGGCCCTCGCCGGGGTGACCGTCCCGGTGCTGCCGCGCCGGGGCTTCATCCTCGTCACCGAGCCACTGCCGCCGCTGATCCGGCACAAGGTGTACGCCGCGGAGTACGTCGCGAACGTCGCGAGCGACGACGAGGGACTGGAGTCCTCCGCGGTCGTCGAGGGCACCCCGGCCGGCACGATCCTGATCGGCGCCAGCCGGGAGCGGGTCGGGTTCGACCGGACGCTGTCGATGGCGGCGCTGCGGCGCCTGGCCGCTCAGGCGATCCGGCTGTTCCCGGTGCTCGGCGACGTCCAGGCGATCCGCGCCTACTGCGGGTTCCGGCCGTACTGCCCCGACCATCTGCCGGTCATCGGCCCCGACCCGCGCGCCGAGGGGCTGGTGCACGCCTGCGGCCACGAGGGCGCGGGGATCGGCCTGGCGGCGGCGACGGGCCACCTGCTCGCCCAGTCCCTCACCGGCGCGCGGCCGGACCTCGACCTCGCGCCGTTCCGCCCCGACCGCTTTCCGGAGCAGCCATGAGTCAGATCGTCTTCGAGGGCCGGCCGCTGCCGTTCGAACCGGGTCAGAGCGTCGGCGCCGCCCTGACCGCCGCGGGCATCAGGTCCTGGCGGACGACCCGGTTCGGCGGGCGGCCGCGCGGGCTGTACTGCGGGATCGGCGTGTGCTTCGACTGTCTGGTCACCGTCAACGGCCAACCATCGCTGCGGGCCTGCATGGTCGAGGCGCGGGACGGCGACGTCGTGGAGGGCGGTGGCCCGGATGCGTGACCTGGTGCCGACGGCGGAGGACGGCGACGTGGGGAAGGGCGGTGGCCCGGATGCGTGGCCTCGTGCCGACGGCGGAGGACGGAGACGTGGGGAAGGGCGGTGTCCGCGATGCATGACCTGGTGGTGATCGGCGCGGGACCGGCGGGCCTGGCCGCGGCGGTGTCCGCGGCGACGGCCGGGCTGGACGTCGCGCTGGTCGACGCGGGACGGCGGCCGGGCGGGCAGTACTACCGGCACCACGCGGCCGAGACGGGCCGTCTCCACCACGACTGGGACGCCTTCGTACGGCTCCGGGACGCGCTGGACCGCCTCACCTACCTGCCGGAGCACCGGGTCTGGCACGTCGAGGACGGGTTCACCGTGCACGCGATCGCGGGGGACCGCGACGAGCGCCCGGTCCGGATCGGCGCGCGGACGCTGGTCGTCGCGACGGGCGCGCACGACCGGTCGCTGCCGTTCCCCGGCTGGGACCTGCCGGGCGTGCTCACCGCGGGCGGCGCGCAGGCGCTCCTGAAGGGCGACCGGGTCACGGCGGGCGAGCGGATCGTCGTCGCGGGCACCGGCCCGTTCCTGCTCCCCGTCGCCACCGGCCTGGCCGGGGCCGGCGCGACCGTCGTCGGGGTCTTCGACGCCGGCCGCCCGTACGGCTTCGCCCGGCACGTCGCCCGGCATCCGGACAAGGCGCGGGAGGGCACCGGGTACGCCGCCCTGCTGGCGCGGCACCGGATCCCGTACCGCACCGGTCATGCCGTCGTCGCGGCGCACGGGGACGACCGGGTCGAGGCGGTCACCGTCGCCCGGCTCGACCGGGACTGGACGCCGGTGCGCGAGCGCGTCGTCGCCTGCGACACGGTGGCGGTCGGCTACGGGTTCACGCCGCAGCTGGAGATCCCCCTGCAGCTCGGCTGCGCCACCCGGATGGACGCCGACGGCAGCCTGGTCGTCGCGGTCGACGTGGCGCAGCGTACGAGCGTGCCCGGCGTGTACGCGGCGGGGGAGACCACCGGGGTCGGCGGCGCCCAGCTCTCGCTCGTCGAGGGGGAACTGGCCGGGCTGTCGGCCGCGGAGGCGGCGGGCGGCGTCGCGCCCGACCCGACCGACGTACGGCGCCTGCTGGCGCGACGGCGGCGGCTGCGGGCGTTCGCCGCGGCCATGCACCGCGCGTATCCCGTCCGCCCGGGCTGGATGGACCGGCTGCGGGAGGACACGATCGTCTGCCGCTGTGAGGAGGTCACCTGCGGTCGGCTGACCGAGGCCGCGGAGCTCGGCGCGACCGACCCGCGCTCGGCCAAGCTGCTCAGCCGGGCGGGCATGGGCCGGTGCCAGGGCCGGGTGTGCGGCTACGCGGCCACGTGGCTCGCGGCGGGGATCTGCGGTCGGCTGCCCGACGCCGACGACCTGCGGGGAACCGCGCGCCGACCACTCGCCCAGCCCCTGCGGCTGCGTGACCTCGCGGCCGAGGACCGGCCCTACGAATAGAGCGAACGGCCGCGGCCGGAGGGGCGAATCCCTACGGCCGCGGTCCGGAAACCGTCCGATCAACCCGGCATAACGGACGGATCACGAGTCCTGCGACATCTTGACGGCCATGCTCGGCCCAACGTGAAATGTCACATCGCATAAGGGAGAACCGCATGAGCGCCCCCCGTAAGCCCTGGCACGGCATCCTCGTCGCCACCGCGCTGCCGCTGCGTGAGGACCTGTCGGTCGACTTCGACCGGTACGCCCGGCACGTTCGCGATCTGGTCGACGCGGGCTGCGACGGCGTGTGCCCCAACGGCTCACTCGGCGAGTACCAGAACCTCACTCCCGAAGAGCGGGCCCAGGTCGTTCGGACCGCGGTCGAGGCGATCGGCGGCGACCGGGTCGTGCCGGGCGTCGCGGCGTACGGCTCGGCGGAGTCGCGGCGCTGGGCCGAGCAGGCCGCCGAGGCCGGCGCGGGCGCGGTCCTGCTCCTGCCGCCGAACGCCTACCGCGCGGACGACCGGATCGTCGAGGCCCACTACGCCGAGGTGGCCAAGGCGGGGATGCCGATCGTCGCGTACAACAACCCGTACGACACCAAGGTGGATCTGACCCCCGAGCTGCTGGCCCGCCTGCACGAGGCCGGTCACATCGTCGCGGTCAAGGAGTTCAGCGGCGACGTGCGCCGCGCCTACCGGATCGCCGAGCTGGCCCCCGAGCTCGACGTGCTGATCGGCGCGGACGACGTGCTGCTCGAGTTGGCCATCGCCGGTGCCAAGGGCTGGATCGCCGGCTACCCGAACGCCCTGCCGAAGGCGAGCGTCGCGCTGTACCGGGCGGCCGTCGCCGGCGACCTGGAGCGGGCGCTGCCGCTGTACCGGGCACTGCACCCGCTGCTGCGCTGGGACTCGCGGACGGAGTTCGTCCAGGCGATCAAGCTGTCGATGGACGTCATGGGCGGGCACGGCGGGCCGTGCCGGCCACCCCGCCTCCCGCTGACCGAGGAACAGGCCGCGACCGTGCGGGCCGCAACAGAGGCCGCCGCGCACCTGGAGAGCAATGCGTAGCAAGCACGTGTTCCACGCCGTGGACTCGCACACCGAGGGGATGCCGACCCGCGTCGTCACCGGCGGGGTCGGCGTCATCCCCGGCGCGACGATGTTCGAGCGGCGCGCGTACTTCATGGAACACCTCGACCACATCCGCACCCTGCTGATGTACGAGCCGCGCGGGCACGCCTCGATGAGCGGCGCGATCCTCCAGCCGCCGACCCGGCCGGACGCCGACTACGGCGTGCTGTACATCGAGGTGTCCGGCTGCCTGCCGATGTGCGGGCACGGCACGATCGGGGTCGCGACCGTGCTGGTCGAGACCGGGATGGTGGAGGTGACCGAGCCGGTCACCACGATCCGGCTGGACACGCCCGCCGGGCTCGTCGTCACCGAGGTCGCGGTGCGCGACGGCGCGGCGAAGAGCGTGACGATCCGCAACGTCCCGTCGTTCGTCGACGCCCTCGACCAGACCGTCGACGTGCCGGGGATCGGCCCCGTCACGTACGACATGGCCTATGGCGGCAACTTCTACGCGATCCTGCCGATCGAGCGGGTCGGGCTGCCGTTCGACCGAGAGCGCAAGAACGACATCCTCACCGCCGGCCTGGCGACGATGGCGGCGATCAACGAGCAGCGCCGCCCGGTGCACCCGGAGAACGCCGACATCGCGGGCTGCCATCACGTGCAGTTCGTCGCGCCCGGCTCGGACGCGAAGCACTCCCGGCACGCGATGGCGATCCACCCGGGCTGGTTCGACCGCTCGCCGTGCGGCACCGGCACCTCGGCCCGCCTCGCCCAGTTGCACGCGCGCGGGGAACTGGCCCCCGGCGCGGAGTTCGTCAACGAGTCGTTCATCGGCAGCCGGTTCATCGGCCGGATCGCCGAGGAGACGACCGTCGCCGGCTCCCGGCCCGCGATCGTCCCGGCGATCACCGGCCGCGCCTGGGTGACCGGCACGGCGCAGTACCTGCTCGACCCCGACGACCCCTTCCCCGAGGGGTTCCTGCTCTGACCTCCCGTTCCCGGGCCCTCTGACCCCCGTTCCTGAACCCGACCGTCCGACGCGGCGCGGCCACCCCGGCCGCGCCGCCATCTCCCCCTACCCGTCGTTCACGCATCGGAGATCCCCATGAGGAAAGCAGCGCTCGGCGTCGCACTGGCGGCGACCGCTCTGACCGCCTCGGCCTGTGGCCAGGGCGTGCTCGGTGGCGACAGCAAGAAGGACAAGGGCCCCATCCTGCTCGGGATGGACATCCCCCTGTCCGGCAGCAGCGCCGACATCGGCCCGTACATGAAGAACGGCGCCCAGATGGCGATCGACGAGATCAACGCGAAGGGCGGTGTGCTCGGCCGCAAGCTGGAACTGCGCGCCGAGGACGACGCCTGCGACCCCAAGACGGCGGTCGCCGCGGCGAACAAGCTGGTCGCCGCGAACGTCGCGGTGTCGGTCGGCGGGTACTGCTCGGGCGCGACCCTGCCCACGCTCCCGGTCTTCGACCGCCGCAAGATCCCGATGATCATCCCGGCGGCCAACTCGACCGAGCTGGTCGACCAGAAGCTCAAGCACGTGTTCTTCGTCAACGGCACCGGTGACCAGCAGGCCGTCGCCGCGATGACGTGGATGACCAAGAGCGGCGCCAAGAAGGTCGCGCTCCTGCACGACAACACGTCCTACTCCAAGGACATCGCGGTGCGCACCGCGGCCGAGCTCGACAAGCCCGGCGGCCCCGACAAGGCGACCCTGGACGCGGTCAACCCCGGCGAGAGCGACTACTCCGCGAACGTCACGAACGTCCTCCGGAAGAACCCGGACTTCATCTACTGGACCGGCTACTACCAGGAGGGCGGCCTGATCCTGCGGCAGCTCCGGCAGGCCGGGTACAAGGGCAGGTTCATGGTCGCCGACGGCTCGGTGGACGCCAAGCTCGTCAAGATCGCCGGTGGGACCGCCGCCGAGGGCGCGTACGCCACCATGACCCAGACCCCGGACACCATCCAGGGCGCGGAGAACTGGATCGCCACCTACAAGCAGAAGTTCGGCGCCGACCCCGGCCCGTACTCCACCCAGTCCTACGACGCCGTGCGGGTCGCGGCCGAGGCCATCAAGAAGGCCGGCGGCACCGACGGCGACAAGCTCGCCACGGCGCTGGAGGGCATCAACGGGCTGCAGCTGTTCTCCGGCCCGCTGAAGTTCACCGACCGGCACACGCTCACCAGCGGCGGCTTCGTGATCCTCGTCGTCAAGAACGGCAAGTTCGTGCTCCAGGACGCGCTGAAGTAGGCCCCTGCCAATGTCACAGCTGATCTGGAACGGCCTGTTCGTCGGCTCGTTCTACGCCTTGGTCGCGCTGGGCTACAGCATGGTGTACGGCATCATCAAGCTGCTCAACTTCGCCCACGGCGACCTCTACATGCTCGGCGCGTTCAGCGGGTTCGCGATGCTCGGGGCGATGGGCGGGCTGGTGAAGTCCTCCTCTCTCGTCGCCCTGTTCGTCGTGCTGATCCTGACGATGGTGGCGACCGGCCTGTCCGGCGTCGTCATCGAGCGGGTCGCCTACCGGCCGCTGCGCGGCGCGCCCCGGCTGTCGCTGCTGATCACCGCGGTCGGGGCGTCGTTCGCCCTGGAGTACGGCACCCGCATCGTCGCCGGGCCGAACCCGAAGGTGTACCCGGTCCGGCTCGACGGCACGGCGCTGAACGTCCTGGGCGCCCGCGTCACCTGGCAGCAGATCGCCCTGATGGCGGTCTCCGTCGTCCTCATGGTGGCGCTGAACGTCCTGATCACCCGCACCCGGCAGGGCCGCGCCATGCGGGCCATCGCGCTGGACCCGAAGGCGTGCCTGCTCATGGGCATCGACGTCGACAAGGTGATCTCGCGGACCTTCTTCATCGGCTCGGCGCTCGCCGGTGCGGCGGGCGTCATGGCCGGCGGCTACTACGGGAAGATCGACTTCCTGATGGGCTTCATCATCGGGCTCAAGGCGTTCACCGCGGCGGTCATCGGCGGCATCGGCAACATCCCGGGCACGATGCTCGGCGGTCTGCTGCTCGGCCTGCTGGAGTCGTTCGGCACGCACTTCGTCGGTGGCCAGTGGCGCGACGTCTTCGCGTTCGGATTCCTCATCCTGTTCCTGACCGTGCGGCCCACCGGCCTGCTCGGCGAACGCGTCACGGAGCGCGTATGAGCGAGCGAAGCGTGGGCGCAGCGCCTCCGGCCACTCCTCCGGCGAAGGAGGCCGTATGACCGAAACAGTGCAGGATCCGCCGGTCAAGCCGGTGAAGGGGCGGGGTCCGACGTTCATCACGCGGTTCCTGGAGAGCCGGCACCTCGGCTGGGCGGGCCTGGCGATCGGGCTGCTCGCGCCGTTCGTCATCGCCACGCCGTACGCGATGGACGTGATGACCAGCGCGGTCGTCTTCGTCATGCTCGCCGTCGGGCTGAACATCGTCGTCGGCTACTGCGGCCTGCTGGACCTGGGGTACGCCGCGTTCTTCGCGGTCGGCGCCTATACCAGCGGCGTGCTGTCCACCGAGCTGAAGATCCCGCTGCTGGCGACGGTCCCGGCGGTCGTCATCGTGACCGTGGTCGCGGGCGTCATCATCGGCGGTCCGACGCTCCGGCTGCGCAGCGACTACCTGGCGATCGTGACGCTCGGCTTCGGGGAGATCATCCGGATCACCGCCAACAACCTGAACATCACCGGCGGCCCGTCGGGCATCTACGGCATCCCCGGGCTGTTCGGCGACGCCTCGTCGAACCAGGTCGTCTTCTACTACGCCGTGCTGCTCATCGTCGCCGTGGCCGTGCTGCTGGCGGCCCGGCTCGGCCGGTCCCGGATCGGCCGGGCGTGGCGGTTCGTCCGCGAGGACGAGGACGCCGCCGAGGCGATGGGCATCAACACGTACAAGGTGAAGCTGGCCGCCTACATCGCGGGCGCGGTCTGGGGCGGCCTGGCCGGGGTGTTGTTCGCGGCGCAGCTCTCGGCGATCTCGCCGGCCAGTTTCACGTTCCTGCAGTCGGCGCTCGTGCTGATGGCGGTCGTGCTGGGCGGCATGGGCTCGACGCCCGGCGTGGTGCTCGGCGCGATCGTGATCAGTCTGCTGCCGGAGGTGCTGCGCGGCCTGGCCGACTACCGGTTCTTCGCCTTCGGCGTGCTGCTGATCATCGTCATGATCGCTCGTCCGCAGGGGCTGTGGCCCCATCGATCGAGGGAGCGGTGATGCTGCAAGTCGAGGACCTTCGGCTGTCCTTCGGCGGCGTGCTGGCGGTGGACGGGCTGTCGTTCGGCGTCGACGCGGGCGAGATCGTCTCGGTGATCGGCCCGAACGGCGCCGGCAAGACGTCGGCGTTCAACTGCGTCACCGGGTTCTACAAGCCCACGGCCGGCCGGATCCGGATCGACGGCGCGGACGTGACCGGGCGGCGGCCCTCGCTGATCGCCTCGCGGGGCGTCTCCCGCACGTTCCAGAACCTGCGGGTGTTCGGCGAGATGTCGGTGCTGGACAACGTACGGGCCGGCACGCACCTGTGGCTGCGCCAGCGGGTCGTCGACGCGCTGCTGCACACGCCCCGGTACCGCCGCAGCGAGCGCGAGGGCACCGAGGAGGCGAACAAGTGGCTCGACTTCGTCGGCCTCCGCGGCGACCGGGCCGGGCTCGTACGGAACCTGCCGTACGGTGAGCAGCGCCGGGTGGAGATCGCCCGTGCGCTGGCCCGCCGCCCGAAGCTGCTGCTGCTCGACGAGCCCGCGGCCGGACTCAACCACGGCGAGAAGGCCGAACTGCTCGACCTGATCCGGCGGATCCGCGACCTCGGCATCGCGATCGCGCTGATCGAGCACGACATGGGCCTGGTCATGGAGGTCTCCGACCGGGTCGTCGTGCTCAACTTCGGCCGGGAGATCGCCGACGGGCCGCCCGACCAGGTCCGCGGCGACCCGGCGGTGATCGAGGCGTACCTCGGGCGGGACGCCGACGAGGCGGAGGTCGAGGCGGCCAGAGAGGAGGTCGGCGGTGCTCGAGGTGAGTGACCTGGAGGTGAGCTACGGCGGCGTCCAGGCCCTGCGCGGGCTGTCGCTCACCGTGGGCGAGGGCGAGATCGTCGCGCTGCTCGGCAACAACGGCGCCGGCAAGACGACGACGCTGTCGGCCGTGTCCGGGCTGGTACGGCCCGGGGCGGGACGGATCGTGTACGAGGGCGACGACATCACCCGCACGGCGCCGCCCAAGATCGTCGGACGTGGTCTGGTGCACGTGCCGGAGGGGCGCAGGATTTTCAGCACGCTGACCGTGCACGAGAACCTGCTGCTCGGCGGCTACCTCGTGCGCGACGCCAAGGAGCTGGCCCGCCGCGTCGACCGGGCGTACTCCCTGCTGCCCAAGCTCGCCGAGCGGCGCGCCCAGCACGGCGGCACTCTGTCCGGCGGCGAGCAGCAGATGCTGGCCATCGGCCGGGCGCTCGTCGCCGGGCCGCGGCTGCTGATGCTCGACGAGCCGTCGATGGGGCTGGCCCCGCTGATCGTCGCGGCGGTCATGGACGTCATCCGCGACATCAACGAGGCCGGCACCGCCGTCCTGCTCGTCGAGCAGAACGCCAAGGCCGCGCTCAAGATCGCCCACCGGGGCTATGTGATCGAGAACGGCCGCTGCGTGCTCGACGGCCCGGCCGCGGACCTGGCCGCCGACTCCCGCGTCGTCGAGGCCTACCTCGGCGGCGTCGCCTGATCCTCGTCCCGGTGTCGTGGCCGGCTCGTCCGGACCGGCCACGACGCCAGGGGCGAGACCTGGGAGGATCGTCACCGTGGCCGGGATCAGAAAGGACGGGGCATGAGTGAGCGGAGCGAGCGAATCATGAGCACGGCGTCTCTGGTCGCTCCCGCGACGGAGGAGGGCGCTTGAGTGAGCGGAGCGAGCGAATCATGAGCACGGCGTCTCTGGTCGCTCCCGCGACGGAGGAGGGCGCTTGAGTGAGCGGAGCGAGCGAATCATGAGCAC
>NZ_JBFAUT010000023.1:0-31923 GCF_040679475.1 Actinoallomurus sp. NPDC052274 | reverse complement strand
AGCACAGCGTCTCTGGTCGCTCCCCCGACGGAGGAGGGCGCTTGAGTGAGCTGAATCTGCCGTCGCTTGGTGTGCGGCAGAACGTTCGCGACCAGATCGCGCAGGCGTTGCGTGCCTCGCTCGTCGCCGGGGAGATGCGACCCGGCGTCGTCTACTCCGCGCCCGCGCTGGCCGAGCGGTTCGGCGTCTCGCCCACTCCCGTCCGTGAGGCGATGCTGGACCTGGTCAAGGAGGGGCTGGTCACCGTCGTCCGGAACAAGGGGTTCCGGGTCACCGAGCTGTCCGACCGGGACCTCGACGACATCACCGAGGTCCGCGCGCTCATCGAGGTGCCGACCGTCGGCCGGGTCGCGGCCTCGCCCGGCGGGGTCGAGAGGCTGCGGCCGATGGCGCAGGCCATCGTGGACGCCGCCGAACGCCGCGACATCCTCGCCTACATCGAGGCCGACCAGACCTTCCACCTCGAGCTGCTGGCCCTGGCCGGCAACGCCCAGCTCGTCGAGGTGGTGCGCGAGCTGCGGCACCGCTCCCGGCTGTACGGCGTGCCCAAGCTCGCCGAGCGCGGCGAGCTGCTGCCCTCGGCGCGGGAGCACCTGACCCTGCTCGACGTCATCGCCCGCGGCGACGTCGAGGGCGCCGAGACGCTGATGCGCCACCACCTGCGGCACGTCCGCGGCATCTGGGCCGGCTCCGCCAAGGCCACCGGCGGCTGACCCGCCCGGGACGGTCCGGTCATCCTTCGCTGACCGGTCAGGACTGGGACGCCTTCCTCATCGACTCCGACGACCCGGGGATCACCCGGACCATCGTGCACGCCCGCGCCGACACGATCCCCGCGCCGCGCGCCGCCCGGCGCTCGCGCGGGCTCCTGCTCGACGCCGGGTTCGCGGACGTCACCGTCGAGGTGCGGACCGCCGTGTTCACGGGCACGGCGATGCTGCCCATGCTCCAGGGACTCGCCCGGGCGGCCGGCGCCGCCGGGGCGATCACCAGCGAGCAGGCCGACGCCTGGTGCGCGGAACAGGCCGGCCGCGCCGCCGCGGACCGGCTGTTCCTCGCCGTCCCCATGTTCGTGGCGGCGGGGTCGGCGCGCTGAGGCTCACATGGGGCCGTACAGGGCCAGGTCGAGCACGATCGCCATCATGACGATGAGGGTGCGGGTCGGCTCGGGTGCCGGGCCGGTGAACTCGACCTTGTAGTGGTCGGACGGGGTGAGCCACTCCTTGACCGGCCCCGCCCAGGTCTTGCTGATGCGCGCGATCCGGGTTTTGGAGGCCGTGCTGACCTGGAAATGCTTGAGCGACAGTTCGCCGACGACGGTCGCCACGACCTGGCCCTGGTCGTCGGTGAGCGAGTAGTGACGGGTCGTCCCGGTCGCACGCATCCGGCCGACCAGGCTGCCGTCCGGCCGGTGGACCTCGGCGAGCCGCCCGTCCGGATGCCGGGTCAGCACGAGGATCGCCTGATCGTCGGCGCCCGTGACCGTGAGGATCCGGGCGTCCGGCGGCGGAGCGGTGGGCAGGGTCGCCTTCAGCATTTGCACACGCGTGCGCCGGTCGGTCTCCTCGGCGAACGCCAGGCGATTTCGCTTGTCGCCGAGAATCTCGTACTTCGCCTGGGTGGGGAGAATCTTGCCGGGTTGTCGCACCCGCACGACGGGGGAATCGAAGAGCACGTCCACACTCACTGAGTATGCCTTCTGTAATTGCGCTCCGTACCGATGGGCAGGCCGCCGGTCAGAAAAGGGTCGGCGGTTCGGCGGGCGCCCGCGTCGGCTCCGGCAGCGGCTCGACCTCCGGCAGCCGCGCCCGTACGTCGTCGTGGAACCGGCGGGCGAGCAGCAGCGCGTCCGCGTTGTCCGGCGTGTGGATGAAGACCGTCGGCGAACGACCTTCCCGTAGCCACTCGGCGACCCGGCCGACCCATCCCCGCCAGCCCTCGATCGTCTCGTCCGTGGAGTCCCGGCCGATGTAGCGGACGATCGGCCGGTCGGTGAGGGCGACGGTCCGCCGCGCCACCCGCGGTTTCTTCGTCCACGCGTCCCGTTCCATGTCGCTGGTGGGCGGACTCTGGAACAGCGTCGTGGTGTCGAACGGGATCCACTCCGCCCCGACGCTCGCGAGCGCCCTCTCCAGAAGCCGCGCCGATCGCTCGTCCTCGAAGAACGCGCGGTGGCGGACCTCGACGGCGTACCGGTGCGAGGGAGGGAGCCGGCGCAGGAAACCTGCCAGGACCTCCACGTCGGCCGGCGCGAACGCCGCCGGAAGCTGGATCCACAGCGCATGGGCGCGCGGCCCGAGCGGCTCGATCGCGTGCAGGAAGGAGCGCACCTCCGCGCCGACGTCTCCGAGGCGGCGATCGTGCGTGATCGACTTGGGCACTTTCAGGACGAAGCGGAACTCCGGGTCGGTCTGCAGCGCCCAGGTCTCGACCGTGTCCCGCGCCGGAATGGCGTAGAAGGTGGTGTTCCCCTCGACCGCGTTGCACCACGTCGCGTACGCCCGCAGCCGCTCCTGAGGAGGGAGCGGGTGGGGCAGGAAACGCCTTTGCCATGGCGCATGGGTCCACATCGCGCATCCCACGTGAAGCCGCACGCACGTGACGTTACCCAAACCCGGTGGGCGACGGCGCCGGACCCGCCTCCGCGGCCGGCCGCCGACCGAGGCCCATCGCCTGCGGTATCCGCCCGCGAGTCTTGAGTGGGGTTCTGCGCGACGCTCCTGCGGACTCGTCCTTATTCGGGGTATGGTGCGCGGTCGGCGGCCCCGTCACCATCAACAACTACTGGCCGGGCCCCAAGGTGACACCGCCCAAGCCCTGCATCTACTACTGATCGGTCGCACCGGCCGTGCCGGCAGGCGGGGCCTCTGCCGCCTGCCGGCACGCCACGCATGGCGGGGCCGCCGATCGGGTGATCGAGGAAGGCGTTTCCGAAGCGGCCGTCTGTCTGGAAACCTTAAGAATCATGAGCACACGAAGAACGGACGGCAGCGCGGGGGACGCGGACTACGGCACGATCGGGGCGGGCTACACCGACTACCGCAGGCCCGACGACCGGATCGCGCGGTTCATCGCCGACGCGCTCGGCGACGCGCGAACGCTGATCAACGTGGGCGCGGGCGCCGGGTCGTACGAGTCCGTGGCTCCGAGCGTCACCGCGGTCGAGCCGTCGGCGGCCATGAGGGCCCAGCGGCCCGCCCACCTCCCGCCCGCCGTGGACGCCATGGCGGAGGACCTGCCGTTCCCCGATGACGGCTTCGACGCCGCGATGACCACGTTCAGCGTGCACCAGTGGAGCGACCTGAAGGCCGGTCTGCGGGAGATGCGGCGCGTCGCGCGTGGGCCCGTCGTCATCCTCACCTGTGACCCGGACCGGGTCCGGGACTTCTGGCTGTATGAGTACGCGCCGCTCGTCCTGGACACCGAGGCCCGCCGGTACCCGTCGATCGGCGAGATCACCGAGGTGCTGGGCGGCGAGGCGTCGGTGCGGCCGGTGCCCATCCCCGCCGACTGCACCGACGGTTTCAACGAGGCGTACTACGCACGACCGGAACGCCTGCTCGATCCCGGGGCACGACAGGCCTGCTCGGCGTGGAGCTTCGTCGAGCCGGCGCTGGGCGAGCAGTACGTGGCGCGCCTCCGGAACGACCTGGAGTCCGGGGCCTGGGACGAGCGCCACGGCGCCCTGCGCCGGCAGCCGTACCTCGACGGATCACTGGTCCTCATCCGCGCGATCCCCGCCTGACGCCCGCGCTCCGGACGGCTGCCCGGGCGGGCGGAGGTCTCGGTGAACCGTCTTCGGCGGAGGTCTCGAATCCCGCCATCGCGGGAGCGACCGCCGCTGGTGCGGCGCGTTCGCCGAGCGTTCGGTACGGCCTCCGGAGGCGGACGCGCTGAAGAGACCGGGACTCGACCCTCAGCGCGGACCCTCCTCCGCGCAAAGAACGACCAATCGCGACGGCGGATCCCTTCGCCGCCGTCGCCGACATGATTCGCTCTCCTCGATTCGCGCCGGCCGGACCGCCGACATCGCGCACGCAGGAATGACCGTCGGCCTGGGGACACCGGCCGGATCACGACGTTTCCGCACGATCGACGGAAGGCTGTCATGTCGAAGAAGTCCTTGCGCTTTCTACCCGTGGGCCTTGCGGCCGGCTCGCTGCTGGCTGCCATGACCCTGGCCGCCACGGCGCCCGCGTCCGCCTCCCCGGTCGCGAAGCGGCAGACCGTGGTCACCGCGCTCGGCTACAACAGCACCGACTGGACGTACCTGCAGGTGCCCCCGGCGGCGAACCAGCCGCTCTTCGCCGACCGGAGCTTCGACGACAGCGGCTGGCCCTCCGGCCAGGAGGGCTTCGGCACCGTCAACGGCACGTGCAAGTGGAACAATCCCACGGACGTCAAGACCCGCTGGGCCGTCAACACGGACATCCTCGTACGTCACTGGGTCCACATCCCACGGGACGCCCAACAGGTCCGCATCCAAGGGACCGTGGACAACGACGCGAGCGTTTATCTCAACGGTCATCTCCTCCAGACCGTCAAGAGCGGCAACTGCGACGCCGGCGCCATCAACGTCGTCGTTCCGGCCAATTACCTGGACTGCTGCAACCTGCTCGCCATCCGCGGCCACGACTACGGCCTCGCGACCTACCTCAACGTCGCGGTGACCTACGTCAAGCCCACTCCCGCCGCCTGACCGGCCACCCGCCGCACCCGGCCGGGTAACGGTACGGCGGGCCTCGTATTCGGCGGCCGCCGACAGGCTACGCTTCGTCGACCTTGTCGGCGGCCGCCGAGGCCGGCCGCGGCGCGGTGTCCCGATACCAGCGTCCCCACCGGTCCAGGGTGTTCGTGATCTCCTCCAGGCTTCGGCCGGTGTCGGTCAGCGTGTACTCCACCTTCGGCGGCACCTCGCGGTACACCGTGCGTACGAGCAGCCCGTCGGCCTCCAGCTCCCGGAGCTGGCGGGTGAGCATCCGCTGGGTGATCCCGGGCATGGCCCGCTTCAGCTCACCGAAGCGATGAGTGCCGCCCATGAGCTGCTTGAGGATCGCCAGCTTCCACCGGCCACCGAGAACCTCCATCGCTATCTCGACCGCGCAGTGGTCCGCGGTCGCGTCGATGTCGCCGCGCATCGCCACACCCTCCATTGGTATACAGAACGACACTACGTCACAGAAAAGACCGTACTTTTCCGCCGACGCACTAGCCACCCATAGTGCTGCCATGAGCCTGAACGGGGTGCTGGGAACCGCGCCGAGCGGGAGCGACAGCGCGGCCATCGCGCATCGGCGGCGCTGGATGATCCTGGCGGTGGCCTGCACGAGCCTGCTGCTGTGCGGGATCGACCTGACCGTGCTGCACGTGAGCGTGCCGGAGATGACACGGCATGTGCATCCCAGCGGCGTGCAACTCCTGTGGATCGTCGACGTCTACTCGCTGACGGTGGCGGCGCTCCTGGTGACCTGCGGCACGTTGGGGGACCGCGTCGGCCGCAGACGCCTGCTGCTGGGCGGATTCGCGCTGTTCGGCGTGGCATCGGCCACCGCCGCCTTCTCCACGACCGCCGTCGAGCTGATTCTCGCGCGGGCGCTCCTCGGCGTAGGGGCAGCGATGATCATGGCTTCCACCGTGGCCATCATCAGAGTCGTCTTCTCCGATGACCGTGAGCGGACGCTCGCGATCGGGATCTGGACCGCCGCGCACAGCGTCGGCGCGACCGTCGGGCCACTGCTGGGCGGGGCGCTGGTCGAGCGATGGTGGTGGGGTGCGGTCTTCCTGGTGAACGTCCCGATCGTCGTGGTCATCCTCATCGTGGGGGCGCTGATCCTGCCGGAGTCGAGAGATCCCACCCCACGCCGTTGGGACCTGTCCAGCGTCGCGCTGTCGGTCGCCGGCCTGGCCGGGGTGGTGTACGCGCTGAAGCAGGTCGGTGAGCACCTGCGGGTCGGCGTGGGTGTCGCGGTCATCGGGGCCGCTGGGGTGGCGCTGCTGACGACGTTCGTCGTGCGGCAGCGGCGGCTGGCCCAGCCGCTACTGGATCTCTCGCTGCTGGCCGACCGGCGCGTCGCCGCCGCCACCATCTGCGTGATCAGCTGTTTCGGCGGCTATACCGCCATGTTGTTCTTCTTCACCCAGTGGCTGCAGTGGGTGGGCGGCTACTCGCCGCTGAGGGCCGGTCTCGCGCTGATGCCGCTGGCCGGATCCAACGCCGTGGGCGCCGTGCTGGCGCCCTGGGCGGCGCGCCGTGTCGGCGCCCGGTGGGCCGTCTCCGGCGCGCTCGCCCTGTTCGCGGCCGCGCTCGCGACGTTGGCCCTCCTGGCGGGCTCGGGACCGGCCGCGTACGGCGTGATCGTGGTCACCATGGTCGCGGCGGGCACGGGCGCGGGGGTCATCATGACGCTCGGCGCGGACCTGATCACGGCCGCCGCGGACCCACGACGTGCCGGCGAGGCGGCCGCCATCCAGGAGACCTCGTTCGAGTTGGGAGCGGGCCTGGGAGTCGCCGTTCTCGGAACCGTTCTGGCCGCGACGTACCGGACCGTGCTGCCGTCGGTCGCCGGGCTGTCCACGGGCGAGCAGCGTACGGCCCGTGAGTCGATCGGGGCCGCGGTCGAGGTCGCCGGCCGGCTGGACGCCCCGACAGGGCAGGTCCTGCGCCGCGCCGCGCGCGACGCCTACGGTCAGGGTTTCACGACCGTCGCCGCCATCGCGGCCGTGATCCTGGGCCTGACCGCGTTCCTTGCCGTGGCGCTGCTGCGTCCGGCCACCCGTGTCGGGGCAGGACGGTGATCAGTCCTCCTTCCGGGGCCAGGCCGCCAGTGCCAGTTCGGCGGTCTCGGTGAGCTCCGCCGCCGTGGCGCCGTCCCGGGCGCGTTGTGACATGCCCTGGATGACCGCGGCGAAATACGCCGCGAGGGCGCGCGGATCGGCCGCGGCGGACAGTTCGCCGTCGCGCTGCGCGGTTGTGAGGCGGGCCTCGAAGGCGGCCAGGTTCGCGTTGCGCAGGTCCCGCAGGAACGCCGCCACCTCCGCGTCCTGGACGGTGACGTTGGTCGCGGCGCTGATGGTCAGGCAACCGGCCGGGTGGGACGGGTCGGGATAGACGGCCGCCGCCTCGCGCAGGATGCGGCGGAACGCCCCGCGCGCCGTGGGCTCCTCTTCCAGCGCGACTCCCGTGAACGCGCCGACGGGGGAGCGCCCGTAGGTCCGCACGACCTCTTTGAACAGGCTCTTCTTGTCACCGAAGGCCGCGTACAGACTTCCGGGCCGCATGCCCATCGCCTTGGTCAGCTCGCCGATGGAGGTCGCCTCGTAGCCGTGCTCCCAGAACAACCGGGTCGCGGCCGCCAGGGCCTTCGCACGGTCGAACGCCGGCGGCCGTCCGCGCTTCGCGCCTGTTCCACTCACGACCTCATTTTAGAGCGATCACTCAACAAGACGTGCTAACGTTCCATTTGTTGAGTGATCCCTCAAAAAAGGAAGGGTGCATCCAGCCATGGCAGTACGAGCGCTTGAGGGCAAGGTCGCGCTGGTGACCGGCGGCAGCCGGGGCATCGGCCGGGCCATCGCGGAACGGCTCGGCCGCGACGGCGCGACGGTCGCCGTCGCCTACGCGCGCGACGAGGCGGCGGCGAGTGAGACGGTCGAGCGCATCCGGAAGGACGGCGGCCGGGCCTTCGCGCTGCGCGCGGAGCTGGGACGGCACGGTGACGCCGCCCGCCTGTGGGCCGCCTTCGACGCGGCGGGCAAGGACCACGCGCCCGACGGGCGCCTCGACATCATCGTCAACAACGCCGGCATCGGGCGCAGCGCGCCGCTGGCCGCGCTGACCGAGGACGAGTTCGACGAGGTGTTCGCCGTGAACGTGCGCGCGCCGTTCTTCATCGTGCAGCAGGGACTGACCCGCCTGCGCGACGGCGGCCGGATCATCAACATCTCCAGCGGCGCGGCCACCCTGGCCATGCCGGAGATCATCGCCTACGGCGCCACCAAGGGCGCGCTCGACACCTTCACCCTCAACCTCGCCAAGGAACTGGGTCCCCGTGGCATCACGGCGAACTCGGTGGCGCCCGGGATCGTCGACACCGACGTCAACGCCTCCTGGCTCCGGGGCGATCCGCAGGCCGAGGCGCACGCGGCCTCCCTGGCGGCCCTGGGCCGGGTCGGGCAGCCCGACGACATCGCCGACATCGTGGCCTTCCTCGCCTCCGACGACTCGCGCTGGGTGACCGGACGGGTCATCGACGCGACCGGCGGCGCCGGGCTGTGAGCGCCGCCCTCGGGCGGAGGTCCGTACGGCGATCTCCCGCCCGGGGGATCGCCCGCGGGCCGCCTAAAGCGCGACCGGTTACTGGGGGATGAGACGCGGGTATCCGAATATCGGGTCTCCTCTCATCGAGCGTGATCGACGAAGACTCTGGACCATGCGTGCTGTCAACGCCGTGCTCATCGTCGGCGGCGGCCCCACCGGGCTGATGCTCGCCGGGGATCTGGCCGCCGCCGGAACCTCTTGCGCCGTCCTCGAACGCCGCGACCGGGAATCGGATCTCAGCCGGGCCTTCGGCGTACACGCCCGCACGCTGGAACTGCTCGACGCCCGCGGGGTCGCCGACGATCTGATCGCGCGCGGCCTGCCGATCTCCCGGCTCGCACCGTTCGGGCTCGAGTTCTCCCGCCTGCCGAGCCGGTTCCCTTATATGCTGGGCGTTCCGCAGTACGAGACCGAACGCGTGCTCGGCGCGCGTGCCCGGCAGCTCGGTGCGGAGATCCTGTCCGGCACCGAGATGGTCCGCCTGATCCAGCACGGCGACGGCGTCTATCTGACGGTCCGCGACTCCGACGGTGACGTGCGCACCCTGCGCGCGCGGTACGTCGTCGGCGCGGACGGCGCGCACAGCACCGTACGGCGCCAACTCGGCCTGCCGTTCCCCGGCCGCGCCGCGGTGCGGTCGGTGATGCTCTGCGACGTGCGGCTCGCCGAACCACCCCGGGACGTCGTGACCGCCGGAACAACCGCCGACGGGTTCGTCTTCATCGTGCCGTTCGGCGACGGCTGGTACCGGGTGATCGCGTGGGATCGCGCCGACCAGGAGCCGGACACGGCACCGCTCGACCTGCGGGAGGTGCGGGCGATCACGCGCCGGGTGCTGGGCACGGACTTCGGGATGCACGATCCGCGCTGGCTTTCGCGGTTCCACAGCGACGAGCGCCAGGTGCCCCGCTACCGTGTGGGCCGGGTCTTCCTCGCCGGCGACGCCGCGCACGTGCACTCCCCGGCGGGCGGCATGGGCATGAACACCGGACTGCAGGACGCGGTCAATCTCGCCTGGAAGCTCACCGGCGTCCTGCGCGGCTGGGCCCCCGAAGGGCTGCTCGACACCTACCACGCAGAGCGGTATCCGGTCGGACGACGGGTGCTGCGCACCAGCGACCTCATCCTGCGCTGCGCCCTGCTGCGCTCCCGCCTCCTGCGCACCGCACGCGACGCCGTCCTGCGGGCCGCCGCCCATCTCAACCCGGTCGCGCGGCGCATGGCCGGCGCCGTCTCGGGCATCGACCTCGCCTACCCGGCACCGCCGGGAGCGCATCCCCTCGTCGGCCGGCGCGCACCGGACATCCCCCTGGCAGGCGACACCCCGCGAACCCTCTACCACGCCCTCCGCCCCGGACGCTTCCTTCTCGTGCTGCCGCCGACCGCCCCGAAACCCGCCGCTCCGATCGCCACGAAGCCCGCCGCTCCGGCCGCCACGAAGCCCGCCGCTCCGGCCGCCGCCGAGTCCGCCGCCGAGTCCGCCGCTCCGACCACCGGCTGGGAGGACCGCGTCGACCAGGCGATCGCCGGCGGCGCGACGCACAAAGTCGTGCTGGTGCGACCGGACGCCTACATCGCCTGGGCCGCCGAGTACTCCGACCTGGACCGGAACGCGATCAGGACGGCGCTGGAGCGGTGCTGCGGCCCGGCCGCGCCCAGCGCGGACGAAGGTCTCGGTGAAGCGGGGAAGAGCGAGGGGACAGACCGCTCGATCGCCGGACGAGCCGCCGCCGAGACCGCCCGTTCACCGAGCACTCGGTACGACCGTCACTAGAGGCCGGCCGACGAGCCGTCGGCAGGTCTCACCGCCGGCTCTGCCACGCCCCGTCCGGCACGACGAGGCGGCGATCGCGGCGACCTGTGTCACCGGCGGTCAAGGTGAAACAACCGTTGGGCATCGGCCCTACCGATCTTGACGCGGTCGTTCTCGCTGATGGGACATTCGTCGAACCAGGGGGCGAGCTCGTCCATCGACTCGTACGGATAGTCCACGGAGAACAAGATGTGGTCCGCGCCGACCTCAAGAAGCGTGTTCAGCAGAGTCTGGCTGCGGAACACGCCGCTCGTGGTGAGGAAGAAGTTGTTGCGCAGGTAGTACGTAGGTGGTTTCTGGTGGCTGCCGTGGGTCTCCGGGCGCTGGTGGCGGAGCCGGTGTTCGGTTCGGGGCAGCGTGAAGGGCAGTCCCTCGCCCAGATGACCCAGTATCACGGTGAGGCCCGGACACCGGTCGAACAGGCCACTGAGCATGAGGCGCATGGCGTGCGTGGCGGTCTCGACCCCGAATCCCCACGCCGAGCCGAGCAGGCCGTCGTACCCCTGGTAGATCCGCTGCTGGTTCGGCAGCGGGATCCGGGGATGCAGGTAGACGGGGACGCGGAGTTCGTCGACCTGCTGCCAGAAGGGCGCGGTCTCCGGGTGGTCGAGATAGCGTGCGGTGTTCTCGTCGCCGATGTTGGTATAGCCGTTGACCAGCGCGCCGACGAAGCCGAGATCCCGCACCGCGCGTTCGAGCCCTTCCGCGGCCCGCTCGGGGTCTTGCGGCGGGACCGCGGCGAAGGCACGCAGCCGGTCGGGGTGACGGGCGACGAGGCGTTCGGCCGCGTGGTCGTTCATCCGGCGCGCCAGGTCCACGGCTTCGCGTGGGTCGGTGGCGCCCTCGATGCCCGGCTGGGTCAGCGAGAGGATCGTGATCCCGATGCCGTTGCGGTCCATGTCCTCTACCCGCTGGTCGACCTCCCGCAGTCGTCGCTGGACCTCGGCGAAGTAGTCAGGACGCGTGAACTCATGGCTGCCGGACGCAGGGAAGTCCGGTGACTCGTAGTGCTCCTCCAAGGCGACCTTGTCATCCATTACGAACATCCCCGTCGATCCCGCACCGCCAAAACAGCTATCGAATCGATACCCACAGTGAACGTGCGTCACCGCAGACCACGACCGGCGCCGCTGATCAGAGCCGGGCCTCAAGCCCAGGAGCGCGGGCCGGTACCGGAGCACCGGTCGGCGGTCGCTGCGCTGGATACGGAGGACCGGCTGTGGACACCCGGATGTGTACTGTTCGACCAGCACGGGCGCGAGCCGGGGAGGCCGAATGGGAGCAGAAGAACGTCTTGAGCGACTGCGAAGTGGTGAGGCAGCGCAGCGAGTCTTCGGTGAGCCGTACGACAGGCCCGATGGCGCCACGGTGATTCCGGTCGCCCGGGTCACCGGAGGCAGGCGCCCGCGGGTCACGCCCCTCGGCGTCTTCGTCGTCCACGACGGCAAGGCGTCCTGGACACCAGTAGTCGACGGGACCCGGACGGCGCTGCTGGGCGAGCTGATTGGGCTGGTCGCCGCGGGGCTGGCGACTGCGGCGATACTGCGTCGGCCGCCTTGGCCGGACGTCTCGATTCGAAGGATCACGAAGCACTGAGCGTCCCCGGCGACGTCGGGCCCGCTCCGAGCCGCCGGCGGATCAGTCCTCGGCCTGGACGTCCGCTGCCGTGCCAGGCTCCTGCCACAGGCCCCGCGAGCGTTGTCGGTGGCGTAGGGAAGTATTCGACGTCGCCGACAGCCGGATGGGAGAGTGCGATGTCGCTTACGAATTCGCAGGTGGCCGGTCACGGATTCCTGCGGGGGATGTACGAGGACCCGTACTTCCCGGACCACGTCGTCGACGAGGGGAAGACGATTCTGCTGAGGCTGTGCGAGCGGATCGAGGCTGAACGGCCATCGAATCTGGCGGCGCTGTACGAGCTCACGGAGGCTGCGACGAAGCAGTTCAACGCGCTGGAGGCGGAGTTCGAGGCGGCCGGTAGCGAGATCGAGACCGTCGCGCGGGAAGTCATCGCCGAGGACTTTTGGTTCGTGGCGTCGGCCTACGGGTTCCCGGAGGCGGACATGGAACAACTGGTCGCCGCTCGTGACTGGTGACGCGCTCACCGCCCGGCGCCGCTGACCTCGGGCCGGCGGTCTGCCCGGGCAGGCGCTGGAACCACCCGCCCCCGCCCCCTGCCTGCGTAATCCAAGCGAGGAGATCCTTCCCGCGCCGCGCCGCGCAAGCGCAGCGTCGGCCGCGGCCGCCGGAGCGGGATGGGTTCTGCGGGAAACGCGGCTGAAGACCACTGAGGAGACAAAGCCGTCGGTCACGTGAAGGGTGGCGGTTTCCGGGCCGGTGGCCACATCCCACAGCCGGACCATGGGTTCGATGCCCGGATCGGACCGGACCGGGACCGGACCGGACCGCGATCGGCGCGGCGCTGGAGCGGTGCTGCGGCCTGGCCGCGACCAGCGCGGACGAAAGCCTCGGCGAACGGGGAGAGGACGAGGGGACGGATCGCTCTATTACCGGACGAACCCCCGCCGGGAGCGCCCACTCGCCGAGCACTCCTGACGTACGCTCACAATCGCGGCTCAAATCGCGATCCTGATCTTCAGGTACCCATGTTGGCTTGGGAGGATTCCATGGCCCGCAGCAGCGAGTCCCTGCCCTTCACCTTCCGTTCCGCACGGTGAGCAAGGACAAGGAACGACACGACGGCCCCGACGACTTCGCGGGGATCAGCCGCAGTGGCATTGCCTTCCTCATGACCGTCGTGGCCTTGAGACACCCCTGGCAGACGCTCAGGGACCTGCTACTCCCGATGGTCCGTCGGGTGGGCCTCCAGGCGCTCAAACTCCCACTGGTCCCCTTCGTACTGGTGGCCGCAATCCTGCGGTCGCGCCGAAGAGACCGAGGTCTCACCTTCGAGGACTACCTGCATGGCCTCGGCGAGGAACGAGACCACCCGTGACAGAGATCGACGAGTACGGCGCCGGCCCGCACGCCTCCTATCGGCGGGCAGGGTCTACACCGCGACCCGCCGCCACCGCATGGTCTTCAGCCCTCACACACCGATGACCACCGGTGATCCGCAGCCTTCCCGCAGCCGGTCCACCCAAAAGATCACGGTCTACGGCTGGAGCACCAGGTCATGTTGATACCAGGTGCCCGGCTTACCGCCGAGGTCGGCCGGGTCTGCCGGGCCGGCCGGGACGAACCCGGCCTTGGCCAGCACCCTCTGGGACGCGGCATTGGTGCGGGAGGTGGCCGCCCGCAGTGTGCGCAGCCCGTGCCGCGTCACCGCCAGCCGGCACAGCTCCCGGACGGCCGCGGTCGCCACGCCGCGACCGGCGACGTGCTGCGCGACCCGGTAACCGAGATCAGCGGTGCCGTCCCCGAAGCGGTACAGGTTGAACCGGCCCAGCACCGAGCCATCCTCGGCGACGAGCACGTAGTAGGCGCCAATGCCGGCCTCTTGCTCAGCCAACAAGGCGCTGTGCCGGTCGGCGAACTGGTCGAAGAACTCGTCGCCGCGGTCGGAGACCGAGGCGGCGAAGTAGGCGCGGTTCGCCAGCTCGAAGGCCAGGACCGCCGAGGCATGGTCGGCATGCAGCCGCTTCAGCTCGGGCACCGCCCGACTCTAGCCAGATGACGCGTTGAGGCCACCTGAATTTCCGTTAGCGGCAGACGGCCCCATGACCAGGGCACATGACGATCCACGGCTGGGGAACCAGGCCCCCGCGTGTTTCACCCTGGATGAGGAACCTTCGACGTGTGACCGCTTCTTCTGTTCGAGGAGCCGAAGGCTCATCCGGGCAGCTTCCGGATACCTCCGGACGAGCCGGTCGGGTTTGCGTGAGGTCCCACGCAGCGGTCATTGCGGGCTCGCCGCGCGGGTCGGTCGAAGGCGGCGATGAACGCCCGCACCGACGCCAGCGTCACCCGCCCGCGCGGGCGCGTCGGTGACTCCGCGCGCGTCGGTCGCGGCCGCCGCCGCAGCGGTGATCCCACGGCTTCGGTCGCGGCCGTCGGAACGGATTTCCGAGACTTCGTGACCGAGAGCGCCACCCCATCCACCTGAAGCTTTGCGCCCCGAGTTTCCGTCGCTCCAGCGACCAAAACTCGGGGCACAAGTGTCGCTGCTCGAGGCGCCGCCGCACGCCTCGTCCTTGCCGATCCGGGTGCTCACAGCCGGGCGCGCACACGACCGACCCGGCGAGCGTCGATCCATCTCCAGGTGACGCCAGGGTTCGCCCTCGCTCTATCGGCCGACGAACCGTCGTCGGAAGCGCCCGTTCACCGGGCACTTGGTACAACCGCCTCTCGGCCCCCACGCCCGGCTCAGATGAGGAGGGCCGCCGACGGCTCATCCGGGCAGTTCCCGGACGCCCGGCGTGGCCAAGCCTCATGTTCACCGGGCCGCCGGCCCCGTCGGATGGCCTAGAGACCATCCGACGGGACGGAAGTCTCGGTGAGCGGTGCAGGGCGGAGGGGACGAAGGCCCCGTCACGGGACTTACCGCCACGGGCTGTGGGTCTTTGCCGAGCATTCTGTTCGGCCTTGGGCTTCCGCCTGCGGGCTCGAGCTTCCACCTACCTGCGGTCTCGGGCCTCGACTCGCGGCCTCAGCCCGAGGGGGTCCGCCTTCCCGCTCGTAACGGCTCTGGCGCTCGTACATCTCAAGGCTCTTACGGGCAGCCTCTGGATATTTGCGGACAAGGCGGTCGAGCTGCGTTAGCTCGCATGCCGCCGTCGCGGCGGGCAGCCCGAGTCGGTCGATCGCGGCGTTCAACACCCGGACCGACTCGAGCGTCGCCCGTGCGATGGGGTCGGTGATCTCCGGCGCCTCCGTCACGGCCGCCGCCGGATCGGGATCGTGACGACCTGGCGGATGACGTCGACGAGGTCGTCGACCTCGTCCGGGGTGAGAACGCGCGCCGAGTCGTTCTTGGCGGCGATCGGCTTGCCCCAGGACCACCACCACCGGAGGTTCCCCTCACCGTCGGGACGGCATTCGACTTCTTCGGTGAGAAAGTGGCTCTGCGCGATGATTCGGACCTTTGCCCCGTACTGCTCGGCGGTCAGGCCGGCCTCCTGGCAGGCCTGTGTGAGCCACTTCGCGAATGCGCTTATCTCTTCGCTCGTGTGCGGCCTCATTGGCTAATCTCCTAGCGTGAGATCGGTGCTACACAGCGTGGCCGCAAGGGGATAGGCTGGGAAGTGCGAACCCACCGTCGCTTGCGCGTGAAGTCCCGAAAGCCATTCACATGAGGATGTGAACCCCCGATGGCACCGAAACGAGAGACAGCGCTCGACGCATGGGGTAGAGAGCTGGCCTATGCCTGCGAAGCGGCCGACCTGACCGGCAAACAACTCGCCGAGAGGCTGCATGTAGTTCCTTCGACGGTGAGCCAGTGGATGAACGGCCGCCGTACCCCGCATCTGGAGGATGTCGAGCGCTGTGATCAGGTGCTTGGTACCAACGGCTACCTCGTCCGCTACTTCAAACAGTGGGTTACGCCAGAGGTTCCCTCGGTATGGGCGGATCAATGGCGGATGGCCGAAGCTCACGCGAACATGATTCAGAGTTACGATGCCTCCGCGATCCCCGGGATACTTCAGACGCCTGAGTATGCGCGGGCGGTGATCGGGCTGAACCGTCACTCGCCGATCGATCTCGATGAGCGCGTGCATCGGAGGATCGAGCGACAAGCGATACTCAACGACCAGAACCCGCCGATGTGCATCTTTGTAATCGACGAGTATGCGCTGTATCGGATGTTCGGCGGCCCGAAGGTCATGATCGATCAGTTGGTGCGACTGCTCGACTATGCGACATGGCCCAACATCCTTATCAAGATCATACCGGAGGGAACCGAATATTACGCGGGTAGTTCGTTCATGATACTGAGGCTCGATGATGCCAATGTCGTAAACCTCGACGACGCTCTCAACGGCCGAATCATCGACGGCCGTGGTGAGATCGCGGAAGTGAACAAGATCTGGGAAGAGATTCGAGAAGTGGCGCTGCCGTGCAACCAATCCGTCGAATTGATTGAGAAGGCGATCAAGAAATGGGAAAGCTGACGTGGCGTAAGTCCTCCCGCACTGGCTCCAACGGGAATCAGTGTGTTGAAGTCGCCGTCGTTGAGAAGGGGGCTGCTTAGGCGTGGAAGGCGCCGGTGAGGGCGTCGGTGGCCATGGCGTGGAGGAGGGTGGCCATCGTGTCGCGGTTCAGTTCGCCGGTGCTGTGCGGGGTGGAGTTGAGGAGGCCGAACATCGCGTGGGTGGCGGCGCGGGCGCGGTCCTCGGCGGCGGTCGGGTGCATCAGGAGGAGCACGCGCACCCATTCCTCGGCGTAGGCGCGTTGCAGGCGGCGGATCTCGCGGCGTTCCGGCTGTGGCACGTTGCCCAGTTCGCGGACATGGACGGTGATCAGGGCCGGGTTGTCCAGGGCGAAGTCGATGTGCCAGCGGAGCAGGGCGTCCAGGGCCACGTCCGGGGTGTCGGCGGCGGCGACGCGGCGGCGGCCCTCGGTCAGCAGGCGCTCGCTGATGTCGACGAGCATCTCGACGAGGAGGGCCTCCTTGCCCCGGAAGTGCCGGTACAGCGCCGGGCCGGTGAGGCCGACCGCGCGGCCGAGGTCGCCGATGGACACGCCGTGGTAGCCGCGCCGGGCGAACAGCTCCGCCGCCGCGGACAGGATCTCCAGTCGGCGGGTCGGGGGAGCGCTGACCTCTGCCATGACACAAGTCTAGACGACGCCTGTTAACGTTGATTAACATCAGACTTGTTAACGATCGTTAACAGGAGGGCCTGTGTCGGAAGCTCCGCGGCTGGTGAGCCGCGTCGACGTGCGCGGTGCGGCGTTCGAGCGCAACGCCGAGGAGAACCTCGCGCTCGCCACCGAGCTGCGCGAGCGCCTGGCCCGCGCGGCCCAGGGTGGCTCCGAGCGCGCCCGCAAGCGGCACGTCGCGCGGGGCAAGCTGCTCCCACGGGACCGGGTGGACGCGCTGCTCGATCCGGGTTCGCCCTTCCTGGAGCTGTCCCCGCTGGCGGCCACGGGCATGTACGACGACGAGGCCCCGGCGGCGGGCGTCATCGCCGGCGTCGGGCGGGTCTCGGGGCGCGAGTGCGTGATCATCGCCAACGACGCGACCGTCAAGGGCGGCACGTACTACCCGATGACGGTAAAGAAGCACCTGCGCGGCCAGGAGGTCGCGCTGCACAACCGGCTGCCGTGCGTCTACCTCGTCGACTCGGGGGGAGCGTTCCTGCCAAAGCAGGACGAGGTCTTCCCCGACCGGGAGCACTTCGGCCGGATCTTCTACAACCAGGCGACGATGTCCCGGCAGGGCATCCCGCAGATCGCCGCCGTGCTCGGGTCGTGCACGGCCGGCGGCGCGTACGTCCCGGCGATGAGCGACGAGACCGTCATCGTCCGGGAGCAGGGCACGATCTTCCTCGGCGGCCCGCCGCTGGTGAAGGCCGCGACCGGGGAGGTCGTCAGCGCCGAGGACCTGGGCGGCGGAGACGTGCACTCGCGCGTTTCGGGCGTCGTCGACCACCTCGCCGACGACGACGCGCACGCGCTGCGCATCGTCCGGTCGATCGTCTCGACGCTGGAGCCGCCGGGCCCCGCGCCGTGGCCGACGATCCCGGCCGAAGAGCCCGCCTTCGACCCGGGCGAGCTGCGCGGCATCGTCCCGCCCGACTCCCGGACGCCGTACGACGTGCGCGAGGTGATCGCGCGGATCGTGGACGGCAGCCGGTTCCACGAGTTCAAGGAGCGGTACGGGCCGACGCTCGTCACCGGGTTCGCGCACATCCACGGGCAGCCCGTGGGGGTCGTGGCCAACAACGGCATCCTGTTCAGCGAGTCGGCACTGAAGGGCGCGCACTTCATCGAGCTGTGCGACCGGCGCTCGATCCCGCTGGTGTTCCTGCAGAACATCACCGGCTTCATGGTCGGCCGGGAGTACGAGGCCGGGGGCATCGCCAAGCACGGGGCCAAGATGGTCACCGCCGTCGCGTGCGCGCGGGTGCCGAAGCTGACCGTGATCATCGGCGGGTCGTTCGGCGCGGGCAACTACGCGATGTGTGGCCGCGCCTATTCGCCGCGCTTCCTGTGGATGTGGCCGAACGCCCGGATCTCCGTGATGGGCGGCGAGCAGGCCGCGTCGGTGCTGGCGACCGTACGCCGCGACCAGCTCGGCGACGAGTGGCCGGCCGCGGAGGAAGAGGAGTTCAAGAAGCCGATCCGGGAACAGTACGAGCGGCAGGGCAGCCCGTACTACTCGACGGCGCGCCTCTGGGACGACGGCGTGATCGACCCCCTCGACACCCGCCGGGTGCTCGGCCTGGCCCTCGCCGCCTGCGCGAACGCTCCACTCGAACCCGTCGGCTACGGCATCTTCCGGATGTGACCATGTTCAACTCCGTCCTGATCGCCAACCGCGGCGAGATCGCCTGCCGGATCATCCGTACACTGCGCCGGCTCGACGTCCGGTCCGTCGTGACCTACACCGACGCCGACGCGGACGCCCGGCACGTACGGGAGGCCGACGCCGCCGTACGGGTGGCGAGCTACCTCGACGTCGAGGGCGTCGTCGCGGCGGCCGCGCGGACGGCCGCCGAGGCGGTGCATCCCGGCTACGGGTTCCTGGCCGAGAACCCCGACCTCGCCCGCGCGTGCGCCGACCACGGGATCGTCTTCGTCGGCCCGCCGCCGGACGCGATCACCGCGATGGGCGACAAGATCCGCGCCAAGCGCACGGTCGCCGCCGCCGGTGTCCCCGTCGTCCCGGGTCGTGACGAGGCGGGGCTGAGCGACGAGGAGCTGGCCGCCGCGGCCATGGAGGTCGGGCTGAACGTCGGCGCGGCCGTACTGCTCAAGCCGTCGGCGGGCGGCGGTGGCAAGGGCATGCGCCGGGTCGAGGACCCGGCGGAGCTGCGGGACGCGATCGCGGCGGCCCGGCGGGAGGCGCGCGGGGCGTTCGGCGACGACACGCTCCTCGTCGAGCGCTACATCGACCAGCCCCGGCACATCGAGATCCAGGTGTTCGCCGACGCGCACGGGGGCGCCGTCCACCTCGGCGAGCGCGAGTGCAGCCTGCAGCGCCGCCACCAGAAGATCGTCGAAGAGGCGCCGTCCCCACTGCTCGCCGGTCCGGACGGTGAACGGATCCGGGCCGCGATGGGCGCCAGCGCCGTCGCCGCCGCACGGTCCGTCGGCTACGTCGGCGCGGGAACGGTCGAGTACATCGTGTCCGCCGACCGCCCCGGCGAGTACTTCTTCATGGAGATGAACACCCGGCTGCAGGTCGAGCACCCGGTGACCGAGGGCGCGGTCGCGATCGACGGCCGGCCGGGCCTGGACCTGGTGGAGCTGCAGTTGCGGGTCGCGGCGGGGGAGCCGCTGCCGTTCGGGCAGGACGCGGTGGCGTTCGACGGGCACGCGGTCGAGGCGCGGGTGTACGCCGAGGACCCCGCGCGTGGCTTCCTGCCCACCGGCGGCCGGGTGCTGCTGCTCGACGAACCGTACGGTCTCGACGTGCGGGTCGACTCCGGGCTGCACGAGGGCGCGGTCGTCGGCGGCTCGTACGACCCGATGCTCGCCAAGGTGATCGCCCGGGGGCCGGACCGCGCGAGCGCGCTGCGCCGGCTCGACCAGGCGCTGGCCTCGTACACGCTGCTGGGCGTCGGCACGAACGTCGCGTTCCTGCGATCGCTGCTGGCCGATCCGGACGTGGCCGCGGGCCGGCTCGACACCGGCCTGGTCGAGCGTCGTCCGGCCGACCCGGCGGACGGTGAGATCTCTGGGGACGTCCTGGCCGCGGCCGCGCTGGAGCGGATGCTCGCGCTGGAGACGCCCGACCCCGGCCCGTGGGACGTCCTGGACGGCTGGCGGCTCGGCGAGCCCGCCTGGACGACCTGGCGGATCGCCGGCCGCGAGGTGCGGATCCGCGGCCGCGCCGCCGACGCGCAGGTCTCGGTCGACGGCGGCGATCCGGTACGGGTCGCGGCCCGCCGCGACGGCGCGCACCTGCTCGTCGACCACGCCGGGGACCGTACGCGCTTCACGTGCGTCCGCGACGGTGACGTGTGCTGGCTCGGCCGGGACGGGCGGGTCTGGTCGCTGAAGGAGACCGAGCCGCTCGCCGCGCGGACCGCCGAGACCACCGTCGCGGCCGGCGCCGTGCGCAGCCCCATGCCCGGCACGGTCGCGGCCGTCAAGGCGGCCGACGGGGACGAGGTCGTCGCCGGCCAGCCGCTGGTGATCGTCGAGGCGATGAAGATGGAGCACACCGTCACCGCGCCGGTCGACGGCGTGGTCGGCGAGCTGACCGTCCAGCCCGGCGCGCAGGTCGCCCTGGACGAGGTCCTCGCCGTCGTCACCCCGAAGGGAGACTGAACGATGCGCGTGCCACTCGACGGGCTGCCCGCCAAGGTCACGGTCTACGAGGTCGGAGCCCGCGACGGCCTGCAGAACGAATCGGCGGTCGTCCCGGTCGAGGTGAAGCGGGAGTTCATCACCCGCCTCGCCGGGGCCGGGCTGCGGGTGATCGAGGCGACGAGCTTCGTGCACCCGAAGTGGGTGCCGCAGCTCGCCGACGCCGCCGAGCTGCTCGGCGGGCTGGAGCGCGCGGCGGGCGTCCGCTACCCGGTGCTGGTGCCCAACGAGCGCGGCCTCGACCGGGCCCTCGACGCGGGCGTCACCGAGATCGCGATCTTCGGCAGCGCGACCGAGACGTTCGCCCGGCGCAACCTCAACCGGACGGTCGACGAGTCGGTGGAGATGTTCGCGCCCGTCGTCGAGCGGGCCCGCGCGGGCGGCCTGGACGTGCGCGCGTACGTCTCGATGTGCTTCGGCGACCCGTGGGAGGGCGACGTGCCGATCGAGCAGGTCGTCTCGGTCGCCACCCGCCTCCTCGACCTCGGTTGCACGGAGCTGTCCCTGGGCGACACGATCGGCGTGGCGACTCCGGGGCACGTCACCGCCCTCATCGGCGCGCTGCTGGAGTCCGGCGTCGACGCCGGGCGGCTCGCCGTGCACTTCCACGACACCTACGGGCAGGCGCTCGCCAACACCCTGGCCGCGCTCCGCCGCGGCGTCACCACCGTCGACGCCTCGGCGGGCGGCCTGGGCGGCTGCCCGTACGCCAAGAGCGCGACGGGGAACCTGGCCACCGAGGACCTCGTGTGGATGCTCGACGGTCTGGGCATCGAGACCGGCGTCGACGTACGCCGCCTCGCCGAGACGAGCCTCTGGATGGCCGAACGTCTCGGACGCCCCAGCCCGTCCCGCGTCGTCCAGGCCCTGTCCCGAGAACAAGGGAGCGAATGATGATCGGATTCACCCTCGACGAGGAGTACGAGGCGCTGCGCCGTACCGTCGAGACCTTCGCCCGGGACGAGGTGGCGCCGGTCATCGGCGACTACTACGAGCGGGAGGCGTTCCCGTACGAGATCGTCGCCCGGATGGGGAAGATGGGGCTGTTCGGGCTGCCCTTCCCCGAGGAGTACGGCGGGATGGGCGGTGACTACTTCGCCCTGTGCATCGCGCTGGAGGAACTGGCCCGCGTGGACTCCTCCGTCGCGATCACGCTGGAGGCGGGTGTCTCCCTCGGCGCGATGCCGATCCACCGGTTCGGCACCGAGGAGCAGAAGCGCGAGTGGCTGCCCCGGCTGTGCTCGGGTGAGCGGCTGGCGGCGTTCGGGCTGACCGAGCCCGGCGGCGGCACCGACGTGCCCGGCGGCATGCGCACCACCGCGCGCCTCGAGGACGGGCACTGGGTGATCAACGGGTCGAAGGCGTTCATCACGAACGCGGGCACCGACGTCACCGCCGCGGTCACCGTGGCGGCGCTGACCGGCGACGGCGAGATCTCCACGATCATCGTGCCGTCGGGCACGCCGGGGTTCACCGCCGGCAAGAAGTACTCCAAGGTCGGCTGGTCCGCCTCCGACACCCGGGAGCTGTCCTTCGACGACGTCCGCGTCCCGGAGGAGAACCTCGTCGGCGAGCGCGGCCGGGGCTACGCCCAGTTCCTGCGGATCCTGGACGAGGGCCGCATCGCCATCGCCGCGCTGTCGGTCGGTCTCGCCCAGGGCTGCGTGGACGAGTGCCTGAAGTACGTGCGCGAACGCATGGCGTTCGGCCGCGCGATCGGGGAGTACCAGGCGATCCAGTTCAAGGTCGCGGACATGGAGACGCGGGCGCACACGGCGCGGCTCGCCTACTACGCGGCGGCGGCGCGGATGCTCGCCGGCGAGCCGTTCAAGAAGGAGGCGGCGATCGCCAAGCTGGTCGCCTCCAACGCCGCCATGGACAACGCCCGCGACGCGACGCAGATCTTCGGCGGGTACGGCTTCATGAACGAGTACCCGGTCGGCCGCTTCTACCGAGACGCCAAGATCCTGGAGGTCGGCGAGGGCACCTCCGAAGTCCAGCGGATGCTCATCGCCCGCCACCTCGGCCTCCCCGCCCGCTGACGCCCGCCACCGCCGGCTCATGCCCATCGACTTCCATGACAACGCCAACCGCTTCACCTACGCGGAGCGCGAGGTGCGCGCGGACTGGACGGCCGCCATCCGTTCCCTGGTCGAGCCGGCAGGCCGTCACGTGCTCGATGTGGGATGCGGTGGCGGCGTGTACAGCCCGGCCTGGCTGGGCCTGGGCGCCGCCTCTGTCATGGGCGTGGATTTCTCCGCCGCGATGCTTTCCGCCGCACGAGAACGGCTCGGCGGCTTGGCGGGGCTCACGTTCCACCAAGGCGATGCGCTCGCCACCGGGTTGCCGGACGGCTGCGGCGACATCGTCTTCGAACGGGCCTTGATCCATCACGTGGCCGACCTCGACGGATGTTTCGCGGAGGCGTATCGGCTGCTGGCATCCGGCGGCACCCTGATCGTGCAGGACCGGACGATCGAGGACGTCGACCGGCCGGGTAGCCCGACACACCTGCGCGGCTACTTCTTCGAGCGCTTCCCCTCTCTGCTCGAGGTCGAGCGCGGCAGGCGGCCGGCAGCGGCGGCCGTGGAGCAGGCGATGCGCACCGCAGGCTTTGGCCGCCTACGTACTCTGTCCCTGCGGGAGGTACGCCGTGAGTACGCGGACAAGACCGAGGTGCGCGCGGACATTCTGGCGCGTACAGGCCGTTCGATCCTGCACGAGCTGAGCGACGCCCAACTCGTTGAAATCGCCGACTACATCGATGAGCGGCTACCGGACGGCGAACCGATCCGCGAGGCCGACCACTGGACGCTGTGGGCGGGGACACGTCAGGCCGAAAGCCTGGCATGACAACCGGCGACTCCCGGCGGCCGTCCGGATCGGTAGTCATCTCATCGCCCAGGGTAGGGATCGGAGTGTGAGCCCGGGCAGAGCGCCCGGGCCGAGGGGGCTCCGGAGAGGACGGCGATGGGCGAGGTCAGGCGTGCGATGCTCGCGGTGGTCGTAGCGCTGGCCGCCACCGGCTGCGGAGGCGGGGACGGCGGATCGCGTACGGCTTCGTCACCTCGGGCGAGAGGCGGCGCCCCGACGGGGCCGACGTCGCCGGCCGCCGCACCGGCGACGCGGCCGGCCGATCCGATGCCGCCACGTGGATCGCCGCCCTGGCCGGTGCCGCGGACCTCGGCGGGGTCCGGCACAGGGCTGCCCCGCGCGGCGAACGGCACCGATCTCAGCGCCTGCCGGAGTGGACGATGCGAGGTACAGGTGTCTCCGCACGATCGCATCCCGGTGCCGGCCCGGGTCGGTGTGAACGAGCTGAAGGTGACCTCCATCGCCGGCGAGGGCATCAGCTTGCGGGGGACCGCCCCCGGCACGTCCCTCAGCGTCCAACTGGCAGGGAACGCGGGCGCGACCTCCGTGATGAACGGCCTTGCGATCACACTGGTCGCGATCGCCGGCGGCAAGGCCGTCCTGCGCATCGCTCCGGCTCGAGAGCGGTGACGCAAGAGCCCGCGCGTTCCACACCGACCCCGTCACCGACCCCGTTGGCGGGCCGCGTCGCGGACGCTCAGGGGTGCAGGACGACCTTGTTGCACTGCTCCTGCTTGTCGCGGAAGATCTGGTAGCCGTGCGGGGTGTCGTCCAGGCTCATGTGGTGGCTGATCACGAAGCTGGGATCGATGTCGCCGCGCCGGATCCGGTCCAGCAGGGGCCGTAGGTACCTCTGCACGTGGCACTGCGCGCCCCGCATGGTCAGCGACCGGTTCATGAACGAGCCCATCGGGAACTTGTCGACCAGCCCGCCGTAGACGCCGATCACCGAGATGGTCCCCCCGTTGCGGCAGGACATGATCGCCTCGCGCAGGACGAACGGCCGGTCGGTCTCCATCCGGGTGGCCTGCTTGGCCCGGTCGTAGGCGTACATCGGCGTGGCGTGGTGGGCCTCGGCGCCGACCGCGTCGATGCAGGAGTCCGGGCCCCGCCCGCCCGTCATGTCGCGCAGCGCGTCCGGGACGTCGATCCCCTCCTCGTAGTCGAGCGGTTCGGCGCCCATCTCCTCGACACGGCGCAGCCGGTACGGGAACCGGTCGATCGCGATGACCCGTTCGGCGCCCATCAGGAACGCGCTGGCGATCGTGAACTGGCCGACCGGACCGGCGCCCCACACCGCGACGACGTCACCGGGCTTGATGTCCGCCATCTCCGCCCCGATCCATCCGGTCGGGAAGATGTCGGACAGGAACAGCACCTTCTCGTCCGGCAGGTCGTCCTCGATCTTGATCGGGTTGACGTCGGCGAACGGCACCCGTGCGTACTCCGCCTGCCCGCCGGGGAAGCCTCCGAGCATGTGGCTGTAGCCGTAGATCCCGGCCGGAGAGTGCCCCATGAGCTTCTCGGCCATCCCCGCGTTGGGGTTGGAGTTCTCACAGATCGAGAACAGCTCGTGCTCGCAGGCCCAGCAGTTCCCGCAGGCGATCGGGAAGGGGACCACCACCCGGTCGCCCGGCCGCAGGTTGCGGACCTCCGGACCGACCTCCACGACCTCGCCCATGAACTCGTGGCCGAGGACGTCGCCCTTCTCCATCGTCGGGATGAAGCCGTCGTACAGGTGCAGATCGGATCCGCAGATCGCCGTCGAGGTGATCCGCACGATGGCGTCGTGGCTGTTGAGTATCTGTGGGTCCGGGACGTCCTGCACCTTGACCTTCCCGCGGCCCATCCAGCAGTTGGCTCTCATCGCAGTCCTCCTCTCACCAAGGGCTGGGCCGGACGTCGCCTGAGCTGCCGCTTCGTGAGCGTCCCCTCCGGCGCGCCCTCGGAGCGGACGACCTCGCCGGTCTCCATGACCTGCTTGAATCTGCGCAGGTCGTCACGGACCAGCTGGTCGGGGTGCTCGCCCAGGAGGCGGGTGAACGCCGCGGCGGCCGCTCCTCCGGCCGGCGCGTAGTGCAGCGTGATCCGGACCTCCGTGCCCCGGTCGCCGGGCGCGTCGGTGAAGCGGACCGTACCGCTGTTGCCGGCGATGATCCCATGGGTCACGTGCCAGGCGATCAGCTCGTTCGGGCGGTCGTCGATGATCTCGGCCTCCCACTCGACGGTCCTGCCCAGGGGACCCGTGGCCCTCCAATGGGAGTGCCCGTCGCCGAGGTCACGGACGGTGACGAGGTGGATCATGAACTCGGGGAGGTTCTCCACGTCGTGCCAGAAGTGATAGACCTCGTCGCGCGGCCGGTTGACGGTGATGGCGGCCTCCACGGTGCTCCTGCGGACGCGCTCCAGATCCCGGCGCCGGGTCCCGCGCACCGCGGCGTACAGGTCGACCGCGGTGATCCCGACGACCCCCGCGGTCACCGCCAGGACCCGATTGCGTCGGATGCCCGTCCGGTTCGAGGCCGCCAGGCCCAGGGCGGTCAGGTCCAGGACGCCGCCCGCGACCCGGGTCCACACGAGCGGGGCGGGCAGGCGGCTGCCCAGCAGCAGCGCCGCGTGCGCCAGCTCTCGTACGCCCACCAGGCGCACCATCGCGCGCGCCGTCCTCGAGTCGTCCAGGCCGCAGATCCGGCTCACGACATCGGAGGCGGTCAGCGGTGCGATGCCCAGTCCGAGGCTGGCCAGTCCTAGGGTGCGAGCGAGACGGTTGGCTCTGCGCCGATCTTCATCAGTCATGATTTCACCTGCCGATTCGCCGTGATCGCGGCAGGTTCGCCGCGGTCGGCCGCGGCTCAGGTCGTCGGCCCACGGCCGGAGGCGCTCCAGAGAAGAAATGGAGCCTACGAATCCCGGCCCTACCCCCCGTTATGTCGGTTTAGTGGGTGGTTTGCTTAAAGATCGGCTAATCCGCGGTCACCGGCGCTCGGCCACCAGGAGCATGAAGATCGCGGTTGGGAACCCCGTCCGCCACCACGGGTCGTTCTCGAGCTGCTCGTCCGTCGGGTGCGGCTCCCGCAGGTCCGCGATGACGAACCCGGCGTCCCGGAGGGTCCTGGAGTAGAACTCCAGCGGGCGGAGCCAAGAAGTGATCTTCGAGGGCGAGCGGAGCCCGTCGACCATGAAGTGCTGATCGATGCCCCGCCCGGCGAAGTACTCCGTCGCGGGCACGCTCGTGCTCGCGCCCCGCTCGGCGTTCCCGGTGTAGAAGCAGGGGTGCAGCGTGAGGATCACCAGCCGCCCGCCGCTCCTGAGCACCCGGCCGAACTCCCGGATCGCCCGGGAGGGGTCGTGCAGGTGGCTGAACAGGTGGTTGCACACCACCAGGTCGAAGGACTCGTCCTCCAGCGGCAGCGCGTCGACGCTCGCCCGGGTGAACGAGGCGGCACCGGCGCCCTCGACCGGCAGGCCGTCCGCGGCGTCGATCAGACCCTGGCAGGCGTCGACGCCGATGACCTGGGCGCCACGGGACGCCAGGGTGCGGGCGAGGTACCCTTCGCCGCAGCCGGCGTCCAGGACCCGCAGGCCCGCGCAGCGGCCGACCGCGTCGAGGACGGCCCGGTCGGTCAGCTCGGTGCGGTACCGGTCACGGCGCTCCCGGATCACCTTCACCCAGTAGTCGGTGTTCGCCTCCCACCGCTCCCGGGTCAAGTCTGCGACGTCTTGGTACGTCCTGCCCATTCGTCCCCCCTCTGGCATGGTCACACCACGCCCTTGAGCTGCCGCACCAGATCATTGCAGGCGGCCCGGATTCGTTTGTCCCGGCAGCCGGCGGCGCGTTGCTGGAGTGTCGTGATCAGTTCGGTGATCCGCCGCCCGAAGGTCGGGTCGCGGCGAAGCGCGAGCGGAAGGTACGTCGACACGAGGTAGTACAGGTACGCGTCGTTGTAGGTCTTGATCTCCCGCAGCACCTCGACCGCGGTGTTCCGCAGCAGGAGTGAGCTGGGCAGGGTGAAGTCGGAGCTGATCCGGCCGTCCCGCGTATAGGTCGGGAAGGACCATTCCTCCAGCGCGGCGTACACCGGTGTGCGCTCCAGCTCCCGGCGGTACTTCTCGGCGAGCTCCACGTCATTGGAGCTGATCAGCGCTCCCATCACCACCCCGCGCATCATCAGGGCGCTCTGGCGGCCGGGCGTCTGCAGCGCCAGGTCGGCGTCCGGCGGGCCGGCCACCTTGCTGACCTGGTGGGTGAGGATGTTGAGGGTGAGCAGCGAGTGGAACGAGTAGGTCTTGCGGCCCAGCCGCGGGGCCAGGTCGATCGACGCCTCGACGAGGGGTCGCGGGTCGCCCAGCAGACCACGTCCCGGCTCGGCGGAGAACAGCGCCTCCAGCGCGCGGTCCTGCTCCCGGCCCCAGAAGCGGGCGAGGTAGGAGGAGACCCGCTGGCTCGGGCCGTCGCGAACGATGTACAGCGCGGCCTCGAGGGCGTTCAGCAGGAGCTGGCGGGAGACCGTCGAGTTCTCCAGCGCGTCCAGGTTGACGGCCAGCCCTTCGGCCTGGAGGTTGGCGATGAGCGTCGTGCGCCGTTTCAGCAGCGCGTGCGCCATCGCGTATTCGGCGATCCCCGGCACCGACGACATCAGGCTCTGCAGCGACCGGCCGCTGACGCGATCCAGCCAGTCGCCGTTGTCCCACAAACGGAAGATCGTGCTCTCGTCGAGCCCGGAGAAAACCGCCACATCGGACATCGTCAGCCCGATGTCCTGCGCGATTTGGGAGAGAGGCTTCGGGTCGCTTTCGGCTGGCATCACGCGCTCGGGAGGTCGCACTCGCTGGCGCACCGATCCTATCCGGCATCTGCAGATAGCACGATGATTCAGCCCGAATCACAATGGAACCGCGCCACCCCGGCGGTCCGGTCCTCAACGCTTTCGGCCCACGCAGCCGATGAGGGGCACGGCGTCGGCCGCGTCCGGCTCTCCTCCGGAGCGCGACAGCGGGAGGCCCGCCGGGTAGGGGGCGACCGGATCGAGGCCGTGGGCGATCCGCGCGATCTCGAAGCGGCTGCGCGGGATGAACGAGAGCCCCGCCTCCTCGTACAGGTCGGCCACCGCCTCCAGGTCCGGCGTGCGCTCGACGTGGGATACCACCACGTGGCTGCCGGTGGGCAGGTAGCGCACGAGCTCGTCCACGATCCGGCGTGGGTTCCCCGGCACGAAGGGCAGGACGTTCAGCAGGAACACCGCCACCGGCTCGGTCAGGTCGAGCAGCCGCAGCAGGTCCGGATCGCCGAGCACCGTCGACGGCTCACGCAGGTCGGCCTCGTACACCCCGACACCGCCGTCCACGGCCATCAGGGCACGCGCGTGGGTCAGCACCATGGGGTCGTTGTCGACGTAGGCGACGCGGCAGTCCGGGTCGATCTCCCGGACGGTCTCGTCCAGGTTGATCTCCGTGGGCAGCCCGCAGCCGATGTCGAGGAACTGCCGGATGCCCCTCTCCTCGGCCAGGAAACGGGCCGTACGGTGCAGGAAGCCCCTGTTCACCTGCACCAGCCTGGCGATGACGGGCGCCTCGCGCAGCGCGCGTTCGGCCAGGTCTCGATCGACCGCGAAGTTGTCCTTGCCGCCGAGGTAATAGTTGTCCACGCGGGCGACGTTCGGCGCGGCCGCGTCGATCCCGCTCGCGGAGGCGTCTTCGTACGCCTCCTCCGGTTCGTACGGCCACGCCCGATCGAACGCTGAGCGCCGCATGCTGACGACCGATCCCATGACAGACAGCCTTACGCGTCCGAAGAATTCCGTCATGGGTGCTTGCGTGCGTGCAAAACCCCCATGGCACGCTGCGGCTTGACCGGTGTGGGGCCGTTCCGATGAGCCGGAGCCGGCTGAGGGGCCCGGTAACGGGCTATCTGTGGCTGGAGAAAGGCCGTTACCGAAATACGCGTTTCTCAGGTCCGGTCGGCGCGGAGGTCCTGCGGGGCCTGCCAGGCGCGGGCGGCGAGCTGAAGATTGAAACAGACGTCCGGGTCGCCCAGATCGCACCGGACGAGGGTTCGGCGGCCGCGCCGACCACCGGATGGCCCCGGTGGTCGCCCCAGGCTGCGCAGCGGGTATGTCCACTTTTATGGCCACTCTGCGCTCACGGGCCGAGACGCGGCACCACGCAAGGACGGTGCGCGGCCGCGGACGGGCGTGGGACGCCATCACGGCACTGGTGCGGTCGGCCCAGGCCGGGCGGTCCGGCGTCGTGCTCATCGAGGGCGAGGCGGGAACGGGCAAGAGCCTCCTGCTCGCGAGTGCCGCCCGCACGGCGGCCGAGCTGGGGCTCTCGACGGCGGCCGGCGGAGTGGGGGAGTTCGGAGAGGCGGCGCCGCTCGAGCCACTGCTGTCCGCGTTCGCCGGCCTGGCGGCCGCGGGCGACGCGGGGCCGGGCGGCAGGCCGGGCCGGCGACTGCGGATCGTCGGCGAGCTTCTAGCCGAACTGGAGCGACGCGGCGGCGAAGGACCCGTGCTGGTGAGCGTGGACGACCTGCAGCGGGCCGATCCGGCCACGCTCGCGGCGGTGCACACGCTGACGCGCACGCTCGTCTCCTGTCCCGTCGTATGGCTGCTGGCCCGCCGTACGACCGGCGGCGTCATCGGGGCCGGCCGCCTGTTCGACCTGCTCGAGCGCGACGGCGCGACGCGGATCACGCTCGACCCGTTCGACGACGCGACCGTGCGGGAGGTCGTGATCGACATCCTGGGAGCGGTGCCCGACCCGGATCTGCTGGCGCTGGCGGCGGAGACGGGCGGCAACCCGGGCCTGCTGACCGAACTGCTGACCGGGCTGCGCGACGAGGAGACGGTACAGGTCGTCGACGGGCGCGCGCGCCTGGTGACCCCCCGGATCCCGCGTCGGATCCGCGCCGACATCAGGCACCGGCTGGGTCAGGTCAGTCCGGGAACGCGCCACCTGTTGAGCGTGGGTGCGGTCATCGGGCGCTCGTTCTGCCTGGAGGACACCGCCGCGGTGCTCGGCACGACACCGGCCGCACTGCTGCCCCAGCTCGACGAGGCGTTCGCCGAGGGTCTCCTCGTCGCCGCGCCGGAGGAACTGGCGTTCCGGAACGGCCTGCTGTGGCAGGTGGTCACGGACGCGGTGCCCGCGCCGATCCGGCGGGCGCTGCACCGGCAGATCGGGGATCTTCTGATGGAGCGGGGCGGCAGCGCGGTGCCGGCCGCCGCCGCACACCTCGTGCAGGGGGTCCGGGCGGGCGACCCCCGTGCCTTGGCCGCCCTCGACCGGGCGGTCGCCGAGGTGCTCCTGGACTCGCCACGGGCCGCGGCGGCACTGGCCGCGCACGCCCTCCGGCTCACCGACCCGACCGATCCGGCCTGGCCCACCCGTACGGTGACGGCCGTCCGCGCCCTGAGCATGGCGGGCCGGCTGCAGGAGGCCCTCGATCTCGTGGGCTCGGCACTGATGACGCCCCTGCCCGGCGAGACGTCCGTACGGCTGCGGTGCCTGCGATCCGCGATCCTGCCCCTGACGGGCCGTACGGGGGAGGCCGCGACCGAGGCGAGCACACTCCTCGCCCTTCCTGGGCTGTCCGGCGAACTCCGCGACGAGGCCGAGCTCGTGCTGCTCAACGCGCAGGCGGGCATGGGCGACGACAGGGGCGCCCGCGCCCACGCCGAACGGATCGTGTCCGCGGCGCAATGCCACGGCGATGCCCTGCTCACCGGTGCGCTGATCACCCTCGCGCTGTCGGAGTGGGGCTCGGGGCGGCTGACCGACGGGTTGCGGCTGGCTCGCGAAGCCGTACGGCACGCGATGTCGGCGGACGCCCGCCGTCTCCATCCCCAGATGATCCTGGCGATGCTGCTGATCGACGTTCTGCGGATCGAGGAGGCTCGCGCGGTGATGGAGAGCGCGGGGGAGGAGGCCGAGACCGCCGGCCACCTGGCCTGGGCGGCGGCGCCCGCGGTCCTTCGCGCCCGCATGCACCTGGCCGCGGGGCGGTTCCACGCCGCCGCCGCCGAGGCAGAGGCGGGCCTGGCGATCACCAGCCCGCTCGGACCGCACGTGCTCACCTCGCACCTGCTCTCGGTGCTGGCCACAGCGACGCTGCGGGCCGGTGACCTGCGCGCGGCCCGGAGCTACGCCGAAGGAGAGCGGCCGCCGCTGTGCCACTGCGGCTCACCGTACGCCGACGCGCGGCTCCTCCTGGCCCGGGCGCAGGTCACCGTGGCCAGCGAGGGAGCGGCCGCGGCGGCGGAGACGATCGGACGGCTCTGCGACGATCTCGCGACGCGCCGCTGGACGCTGATCAGCGAACCCACCGCGGCGCCGTGGCTCGTACGGACGGTGCTCGCCCTGGGCGACCGGGCGCGGGCCCGGGCGGTCGTCGCGACGATGGACCGGCTGGCCGGCGACCATCCCGCCTTCGCCGGTGTCGGTGTCACCGCCGCGCACGCGCGCGGCCTGCTCGACCGGTAGG
>NZ_JBFAUT010000022.1:0-132508 GCF_040679475.1 Actinoallomurus sp. NPDC052274 | reverse complement strand
CGGCGGTCCGGCTCGATTTCTCGGCCCTGGACCGCCCGTTGGACGGTGCCACGTTCGATGACCGGGAGTCGCTGCACCGGAGCGTGGTGGCCGGGCTGCGGGACGACCTGGCGCAGGCCCGGGACGCGAGCCGGAGTCCGCTCAAGACCGCGATGACCGCGCTGGGAGCCACCCGGGGCCGGGTCCGCCGGTTGGTGGCATACGGCGGCCTGGCCGGCGACTCTCATCGCCGCGACCTGGACGGCTGGTTCCGTGGTTTCGCCGCATCCGTGTCGAGCGGACCGCCGGCGGGCCGGATCGAGGAACTGCTGGCCCTGGCCGACGCCGGGCTGGTCAGGTTCGTCGGCCCGGGGATGACCGTGACCGCCGATCCGGAGCGAAAGATCTTCCTGGCGACCTCGCCGCAGGTCGGCGGTGAGCCGGTCACGGCACCGGCCTTCCTGGAGGCGCACCTGCCACCGCCCGACGTGCGCCATACCGCCGATCCGCTGCTCCGGCACCTGCGGGAGACCGGCGCCTGCCGTCCGTACCGCATCCCGACACCCGGTGGACCGGCCTATGAGACCGGCGGCTTGGAGGTCACGGAGAGCCCGTTCCACGTCGTCACCGCCGACGGACGCCCGCACCCACGCCGCTTCGCGCTGGGCATTCCCGTCGAATCCGTGCACTGGGGAACCGCGATCGGCGCGACACCTCGGTCGAACGCCGCGATGCTGCTCCAGACCGACGCGGTGGCCCGCGCCGCGATCCTGGCCGGTGACATCACGCTGGAGCCGACCGCGGAGGCCGAGAGGCCGGTCTGAAACCCGGCCATCCGGCTCCGAAGATCGCCTGCAGGCGTCGTTCCGACCGCCTGGCAGCCACGACGATCCACGCCGTCCACTCCGCGTGGCTCGGCGGTGGTGGTGCCGGTCTCATGGCGGCGTCGTCATGCCGCCTGGTGTGGAACGCCCTGGACATTGAGACCGGCACGCCGGGCCTGGGCCTGCCGGGCGCGGCGCTGGGCCGCCGCGGTGCGGGCGGCGGTCAACTTGGCGCGGACCTCGGCGGCACCGCTGCGGGCGGCTGCCGGATCGATGACCCGGCCCGCGTACGGGGCCAGCACCTCATGCACCGGCGGCGGGTACGGCGGATCGCGGCGGGCCAGAACCGGCGGGGGGCCGTCGCCGGTGGCGGCGAGCACGAGGGAGGCGAGCACGAGGGAGGCGTGACAGCTCGGGCACTTCACTGCGGACCGGTCGTCCTTGCACATGCCACCGATGATTCCCCCCACCGCCGACAAAACCAGAGCACCGAGGTCGGTCGGATCCGCCCGAAAACGGGGCGGGCTGTGGTGAACCCGAACACGGCGGGATTCGTATGCCTTGCCGAGGGGTCGGCCTACCGCCGATACCGCCTGTGTGCGGGGCGAGGGGGTCGACCTTAGAGCGCCGCGCCGTCGCGTGGAGGAGGTGCACGGATGACCGGCCATCTCTTTCGCCGGACCGAATCCGGCACCGGAGGTGGATCGTGACCCGCCAGAGGATGCCAGACCGGGGACCGGCCGGGTCGGAGCCCTGGACAACGCCGACCGAGCCGCGCTGGAGCGGCTCGGCGAAGCGCCGCGTCGGCATGCGCCCTCAGCGGGAGGGGCGTCCCGTGGCAGCCGGCCGGCGCGCCGCTGGACGCGGCGCCCGCGATCTGATTCAGACCTAAGGAGAGCGATCTTGTCTTCTCAGCCAGGACCCGCTGAACGCGTGGAGTCGCTCGGTATCCGCCGGCCGCTGGAGTTGCCCGAGGCGGACATCGAGGAGGCCGGAGACCTGTCGCCGGGCGCCGGCGCCGAGCCGGCCCATGAGGACGACCGGCCCGCCGCCGAGGAGAAGAAGACCGGCGAGACCCAAGAGCGGCCGAAGGACACACCGTCGGCGGCGAAGGAGCCGGAGGACCCCGCCCCGGACACGGACGTCGCGGTGGCGGCCGCCCCGCGGACCGCCGCGGTGAACGCCGACGAGATGCCGCCGGACCGGCCGAGGAAACCCGTGCTGGCCGCGGTCGCGATCGGCGGGGTCGTCCTGCTCGCGATCCCGGTCCTGCTGATCGGCACGGGCTCGCGGCATGCCAAGAAACACCCCGCCTCGGCGGCGGCCGACAGAGTGCTGTCCGGCGACGGACGGCAACCTCCGCCGGGCGCGTACACCTCCATGTCCCCGTCGGTCACCCCGACCGCGACACCCTCGGCACACGAGACGCAGAAACCGGCGGCCGCCAAGAGCGCCGCGCCCAAGACCTCCGGCAAACCTTCACCTCCCGCCCACGCGGCCTCCAAGGGCAGTCCCTCGAGCAAAGCGGCCCGCAAGAGCGGTTCCTCGACCAAAGCGGCCCGCAAGGGCGTTCCGGCGGGTGAGAAGCCGATGTCGGGCGGGAATCCGTGGGCACTCGAAGTGCACGCGCCCTACGACCTCAACCCGGGTAAGACCCTGCGCACGAACCGCCTCGCGTTGACCATGCAGACGGGCGGCGACCTCGTGCTGCGCGACACGAGCAGCAAGATCATCTGGTCCACCGGGACGCATCACGCCGGCGCGTACGCCGAGTTCCAATCCGACGGCAATCTGGTCGTCTACATCAACGGCAGACAGGCGATCTGGGCGTCGGGAACGCCCGGCCACAATGGCGCGACGCTGGTGCTCCAGGCCGACTACAACATGGTGATCTACAACGGCCATAATGCGATATGGGCGACCAATACCAATAGGTGACTCCGCGACCATGCGTGCTCCCGGTGCCCCCGCTCCCGGAGGGGCACGGGTGGGGACGCTCGCATGCGGCCTGGATGTTCCGGGCGGACCGGGGATGCTGGAGCCGGTGCTCCACGCGCCGCTCACCGCCCCGCCCGACGACACCGTGAGGGTGCGGCCGCGCGACCGCGTCAACCTGCTCACCTGGGACGGCAAAGGCCGCCCGGAGGGACTGTTCCCGCCACGCCGAGCCGACGACGGCGACACTCGCCGACGCGGTCCGTGGGGCGGCCGGGTGGTCGCCGTGGCCCACGTGGGCCGACCGGGCAGGGTTGCCAACACGAGGCCGGAATCTCGGTGATTAGTGCCAAAGTTCACCGTTGGCTCGCACTGGTCCGGTGGGCCACCTGGGCTGGTCCGCCGAGGCGTTCGCGAGCACGGCGATTGGGGGTTGCCGGGGGTCGGGGCGCTGGTTAACGTGCTCTCAAATTGATAGGAGAGTTTCCTAATTAATTCCAGCACGCACTGACCCGGGTCTCGGGGGATTCCCGCCAGCCTTCCCACCGCGCCCATGGAGTGAGCCATGCGCCCCCGCTTAGTTCTCAGTGTCCTCGCCGCCCTCCTGATCGCCCTCCTGGTGCCCCTCGGCGCCCGTGCCGACGCCACGGCGGCCGCCGGCACCGCGACGTTCACCAAGCCTTCCGACTGGGGTTCGGGATGGGAGGGGCGGTTCACCCTCACCAACGGATCCGATATCGCGATCAACGGTTGGCGGGTCGAGTTCGACCTTCCCGCGGGGACGACGATCGGGTCCTACTGGGACGCCCTGCTGACCACGTCCCCGCCCCATCAGACGTTCCGTAACCGCGACTACAACGCGGTGATCCCGCCCGGTGGATCCGTCACGTTCGGGTTCCTCGGAACCGGTCCGGGGAGTCCGCTGAACTGCACGTTCAACGGAGCGCCCTGTACGGGCGGGGCCCCGGGCGGCCTCGGCGCCCCCGGCACGCCGACCGTCACGGACCGGACCGATACGTCGCTGACGCTGTCGTGGACCCCGGGCAGCGGGACACCGACCGGCTACCACGTCTACGAAGGCTCCGACCTGAGGACGACCGTGAGCGGCACCGGCGCCACGCTCTCCGGCCTCGGGGCGTGCTCGACGCACAGCTACACGGTCAAGGCGTACGACGCCGACGGCGAGTCGCCCGCCAGCGAGGCCGTCACCGGCACGACCACCGGCTGCGCGACCGGACCGCTGCCCAGACACTTCCTGACCGGCTACTGGCACGACTTCGCGAACCCGGCCCGCGAGCTGAGGCTCTCCGAGGTGCCGGCGGACTACGACCTCATCGCGGTCGCGTTCGGCACGGCGACCTCCCGCGCGGGCGAGGTCACCTTCGGGGTGGATCCGGGACTGTCGACGGCGCTGGGCGGTTACACCGACGCGCAGTTCACAGCCGATGTGGCGGCGCTCAAGGCGAAGGGCAAGCGGGTCATCCTGTCGATCGGGGGCGAGACGGGCACCGTCCGGGTGGACAGCGCGGCCGCCGCGACGACCTTCGCCGACAGCGTCTACGGCCTGATGAACCGGTACGGCTTCGACGGGGTCGACATCGACCTGGAGAACGGGCTCCAGCCGACCTACATGGAGCAGGCGCTGCGCCGGCTACGAGCCGAGGCGGGCGCCGATCTGATCATCACCCTGGCGCCGCAGACCGTGGACATGCAGTCCACGGGCGGGTCCTACTTCCAGCTCGCGCTGAAGATCAAGGACATCCTCACCGTGGTGCACATGCAGTACTACAACTCCGGCGCGATGCTCGGCTGCGACCAGAAGGTCTACGGGCAGGGCACGGTCGACTTCATGACCGCACTGGCCTGCATCCAGCTCGAGAACGGCCTGCGGCCCGACCAGGTGTCGCTGGGCCTGCCCGCGGGCCCGGGCGCGGCGGGCGGTGGAGTCGTCTCGCCCGCCCTGGTCGACGACGCCCTGGACTGCCTGGCCAGGGGAACCGGGTGCGGTTCGTTCAAGCCGCCGCGCACGTATCCCGATATCCGCGGCGCGATGACCTGGTCGATCAACTGGGACGTCACCGACGGCGGCGGCTTCGCCGGCACGGTCCGCCCGCACCTGAACACCCTGCCGTAGGCAGGCCGGCATGAAGGGCCGCCGGGTCCCGGCGGCCCTCCATGCCCGGCAGACGCGCCCCCGCACAGGCGAGATCACGCGAACGCCCGGGAGCCTCGCCGGCGCCCCCGCACCGGCGAGATCACACGAATGCTCGGGAGCCTCGCCACCCGCTCCCGGAAGACCCCTAGGAAGTAGGTGTTCGGTATGCGCCGATCGCTCGGCATCCTGCTCACCATCATCGTCGTCACCGCCTTCGCCGTGGCCCCAACCTGGGCGGCCGGGCGGCTGTCGGCGACCTTCAGCCTTTCGGGCACCACAGGCAAGTACGTGGTCGCCAACCCCGGCACGTCCGCCGTCAGCGGCTGGACGTTGGTCTTCGAACTCCCCGCGGGCGTGACCGCGAGCAACGCCCAGAACGCCACCCTCACCCAGAACGGGACGAAGGTGACGCTGACGCCCGCGTTCTACATCAACACCATCGGCGCGGGAGCGAACACCGAGCCCTACAGCCCCACCTTCACGCTCAGCTCCGCCACGCAGCCCACGAAATGCACGGTGAACGGCGCGAACTGCGACGGCAGCGGTGATGTGCCGCCCACCCCGACGGCGGTCACCGCCACCTATTCCGTCAACGGAACGCAGGCCAAGTTCGTCGTCGCCAACAACACCGCCGCCACGATCAACAACTGGTCGATCGTGTTCGACCTGCCCGACGGCGTCACCGCCAGTGCGGCCGACAACGGCTCGCTCAGCCAGAGCGGACACACGGTCACCCTCACCGCCGCCTACTACAACGCCACCGTCGGAGCGGGCCGGACCACCGAGCCCTACAGCCCGACCTTCACCGTCAGCCGGTCCGGCGCGGAGCCCACGAACTGCCGTATCAACGACGCCAACTGCGACGGCTCCGCCGACGTGCCGCCCGGCGCGCCCGGCGGCCTGCGCTCGCCGGTGAAGACGACCAAGACAGTGTCGCTCGCCTGGACCGCCGCCACGCCCGGCAGCCTCCCCGTCACCGCGTACGAGGTGTACAACGGCTCCACCCTGGCGACGACCGTGTCGGAGACCAGCGCCACGGTCACGGGCCTGACCCCCAAGACCGCGTACACCTTCACGGTGAAGGCCAGGGACCGCAAGGGCACGCTCTCGCCCGCCAGCCAACCGCTCACGGTCACGACCAACGACCCGGCCGACGACACCCAGGCCCCCTCCGTCCCGGCCGACCTGCACAGCACCGGCAAGGACTCCTCCAGCGTCGATCTCGCGTGGACCGCGTCGACCGACAACTCCGGGGTGGCGAATTACGACGTTCTGGTGGACGGGACGGTCGCCACGACGGTCACCGGGACGACGGCGACCGTCACGGGGCTGTCCCCGTCCACGACCTACTCCTTCACCGTCCAGGCCCGCGACCTGTACGACAACGTCTCGAACGTCAGCGCGCCGATCAAGGTGACCACCGACGACATCGTCGCGGCGGGCGGCTACGCGCGCATCGGCTACTTCGTCCAGTGGGGCATCTACGGTCGCCAGTACTTCGTTCGCAACCTCGACACGATCGGTAACGCCGCCAAGCTGACCCACCTGAACTACGCGTTCGCCAACATCGACCCGAAGAACCTCACCTGCCTGCAGGGCGTCACCAAGGGCACCACCTCCGACCCGGAGGACCCGAGCCAGGGCGACGGCGCGGGCGACGCCGACGCCGACTACGGCAGGTCGTTCAGCGCGGCGCAGTCGGTGGACGGGCAGGCCGACACCGGCTGGGAGAAACTGCGCGGCAACTTCAACCAGCTCAAGAAGCTCAAGGCCAAGTATCCGAACCTGAAGGTGCTGATCTCGATCGGCGGCTGGACGTACTCCAAGTACTTCTCCGACGTCGCCGCCACCGATGCCTCCCGCAAGAAGTTCGTCAGCTCCTGCATCGACACCTACATCAAGGGCAACCTGCCGGACTACGAGGCGGCGGGCGGCCCGGGCGTGGCCGCCGGCATCTTCGACGGCATCGACCTGGACTGGGAGTGGCCAGGGGCCGACGGGCACCCCGGAAACCACGTCAGCCCGAACGACAAGGCGAACAACACACTGCTGATCGCCGAGTTCCGGCGCCAACTCGACGCGCTGACGAAGGAGACCGGCAAGCGCTACGAGCTCACCGCGTTCACCCCGGCCGACCCGGCGAAGATCGCCTCCGGCTGGGATCTGCCCGAGGTCGCCAAGAGCCTGGACATCTTCAACATTCAGGGCTACGACTTCCACGGCGCGGGCAGCGACAACTCCTGGGAGCCCAACCGCACCGGACACGCGGGCAACCTGTACACCGACACCGACGACCCGTATCCCTTCCACTTCAGTGTCGAGAACGCGGTGAACGCGTATCTGGACGCCGGAGTCAACCCCCGCAAGCTGACCATCGGCCTGGCCTACTACGGGCGGGGCTGGCAGAACGTGACCGACGGCGGCAAACACGGGGAGTGGCAGGCCGCCCAAGGGGCGGCTCCCGGGCAGTTCCCGGAGGAGGCCGGGACACGCGGCTACGGCAACCTGATCTCCAGCGTGCCCAACTGTGCCATCACGCATGACGAGCAGGCGGTCGCCACGTTCTGTTACACCGGCGACAACGGGCAGTGGTGGACCTTCGACGACGCGTGGTCGATCGGGAAGAAGGCCGCCTGGCTGCGGAGCAAGAACCTGCTCGGCGCCATGATCTGGGAGATGTCCGGCGATCCCGGCGTCCTCACCAAGGCGCTGGACGACGGCCTGAAGTAGGTGTCCGGGCGCGGGGCCGGGCGTCTCCCGCGCTCTCGGGGATGCAAGACCTGACCGACGCGGTGTTCCGGCTCGACTGCCGCGTCGCCGACGGCTGCGGCCAGGCCGAGGCGACCGCTTCTTGGCATGCGCAGCCGCACAGCGCGATCGGGTTCGCGTGCGTCCTCCTGCTGATCGTCACGCCGTTCGTGCTCGCCCGCCGCTTCAAACAGCTCCCCCAGTGGCGCCGTCTGGGGTATCGCCGTAGCCGCCCACGTCGTCCGGCTGGGCCTTGTCGCGGACAATGGCTGACCGATGTCACCGGTGGGCGGCGGCGTCGTCGGGCTGGGGGAGTCCCTCCGAGGTCACGGCGCCGGCCGCCGACATCACGGCCGCCGTACGACGCTACGTCGACAGCGACCAGGGGGCGGAACGCAGGTCGGTGACGCCACGCCGTTCGCGGCTCGCCGGCGGCCCTCCGGCGGCCTTCCCGATCGCGATCATGGAGACGATCGTCCACCCCGGGTCACGTCCCGGTGCAACCGACCACCGTACGGTCGTATTTCAGTGAGCGGCACCGACCCAGCGGCGGTAGGCGTCCACGTCGACGTTGCTGCCGCACAGGACGGTGACCACGTGTCGGCCGGCGAAGCGGTCGGGATCTTCGAGGATCGCCGCGATCCGGCGGGCCGCCCGGATGCGGGCGGTGTCGAGGCGCGTCTCCTGCATGACGCAGCAGCGTAGCGCCGTCGGCGCTGTTCCCCGGCCGGCGGGCTGGGGGGACGCCTGATCATGCCTCAGGTGCTCGGCCCGTGGGGAGGCGCGGAGTCGTCCAGGTGGGGTCGAACTGCAGGATCTCGGCGGTAGCGGCGCCACTGGTGACGAACGGATCGCAGGCGACGGCGGCCTCTATCGCGGACCGGTCGCCGTCGGCGATGATCACCCCGCCCGTGCGGGGGCGCAGCGGGCCGGCGAGCCGGGCCATACCCATGGCGAACACGCCGTCGGGGTTGGCGTAGTGCGCCTCCTTGAGCGCGTCGATCGTCTCCAGCGGGGCGCGGTAGGTCAGCACGATCACGTACATGACCCCAGACAAGCGCACCCCAGGCCCGTAGCGCCAAGACCGATCCGCGACGTCGTCATAGGATGACGCCTATAACAGCAGGTGACGGGGACGGTGGTGCATGGAGGAGCTTCCGGGCGTGGAACTGCGGCACCTCCGCTACTTCGCCGTCGTCGCCGACGCCGGCACCGTCACCGAGGCCGCGCGGCGCCTGCGCATCGCCCAACCCAGCCTCAGCCAGCAGATTCGGCTGCTGGAACGGCGCGTCGGCACGCCGCTGTTCCGGCGTACGCGCCAAGGGATGGAGCCGACCGAGGCCGGTCGCCTGCTACTCGACGGCGTACACCGTGCCTTCGACGAACTGCGGTCCTCGGTCGCGGCAGCGCGCGCCGTACCGGAGACGGCGCGCGTCGGGGTGTGCCGAGGCGTGGCACAGCCGGTCCTCGCGCGGGCGGAGGAGATCATGACGCGTGGCCGCCGACTACGACTCGTCTATGAGCCGGTCGACTCCGAGCGTCAAGGCGGCCTGCTGCGGGCCGGCACGCTCGCGTTCGGTGTCCTCCGTACGCCCGTGGACGAGACGGGACTGACGCTGAGGACGATCAGCGACGAGCCGCTCGGCGTCCTGCTGCATCGGCGCCACCCACTCGCCGACCGGACGGAACTGACCTGGTCCGACCTGTCCGGCCAGCGGTTGCTGTGGTTCCCCGCCGGGCGCGCCCGTGGCTACGCGGCCGACGTTCTCGCCCGGCTGCGCGAACGCGGTTGGTCACCCGAGACCCGCACCGAGGACCACGGCAGCCACACCCTGTTCCGCCACGCCCTCCTCGGCGACGACGACCTCGTCGCGCTACGGACACAGTTCAGCCTGGCCGGCGACCCTGATGTCGTCTGGCGCCCGGTCGGCCCGAATCCGCCCCACGAACGGCTCGTCCTGGCCGCGGCCGCCGGCACAACCTGGTCGCGACAGTTGTGACACGCTCCCGTACGTGGCCGCCGGCCGACCTGCGATCGTGGGACGGCTCAGCGCACTTCCTGGATGCGGACCAGGTTGCCCGCGGGATCCCGGAAGGCGCAGTCGCGCACCCCGTACGGCTGCTTGATCGGCTCCTGGACGACCTCGGCGTCGCCCGCCTGCACCCGCTCGAAGGTCCCGTCGAGGTCGTGGGTGGCCAGCAGGATCCAGCCGTAGGTGCCCTTGGCCATCATCTCGGCGATGGCGCGGCGCTCGTCGTCGGTGACGCCGGGGTCGGCGGCCGGTGGCGCCAGGAGGATGGACGTGCCGGGCTGGTCTTCGGGGCCGACCGTGATCCAGCGCATCTTGCCGCTCCCGACGTCGCTGCGGACCTCGAAGCCGAGGATGTCGCGGTAGAAGGCCAGCGAGGCGTCCGGATCGTCGTGCGGAAGGAAGGTCGTATGAATGGTGAGGTCCATGGCTTTCACGCTAGCTGCAGTTCAGGGGCCCGCGCTTCGCGGTGTCTGATCGGTCTGGTCACCTGTTTGGCCACGCATGACGGGATCCCCGCGGTCGCGCCGGGCGCCTGGCGTCGGTAGACGCTGGGGGGCATTCCGATGAGTTCGGTGAAGCGGGTGCTGAAGGTGCCCAGCGATGAGCAGCCGACCGCGAAGCAGACCTCGGTGACGGTGAGGTCGCCGCGGCGTAGCAGTGCCATCGCGCGTTCGATGCGCCGTGTCATGAGATAGGCGTACGGCGACTCGCCGTAGGCGCGCTTGAACTCGCGGCTGAGGTGCCCGGCCGACATGTGCACGCCGCGGGCGAGTGCCTCGACGTCCAGCGGCTGCGCGTACTCCCGGTCGATCCGGTCGCGGACACGGCGCAGCCGCGCGAGGTCGCTCAGCCGCTGCGCCGCGGTGAGCGCGCGCCCCCACGAAGGGTGACACATGTGAGAACTCCTTCCTTCGATGTCCGAGAGCACCTCCGTCAGGTACCGGTTCACAGCGCCGCCGCCTCCCACGCGAACCCGTCCGGGCCGTTCACCGACCCGGTCGGTCACCTCAAGGGTGACGGATTCGATCGAGGTCATGGCGATCAGGCTAGGAGCGGTTCCGTGACGCGTGCTTCTTGATTCCTGACCGGCCTGGCCACCTATACGCTGATGTGCCCGGGAAAGGGGACACCATAATGCCACCGAGTGCGGGCTCTGGCTTCAAGTCGGTTTCGGTCTTCGTCGTACACCAGAGCGCCCACTCAGCGGTCGGTGTGCTCGCCGAGCGCCGACCGTAGACTCGCGGGGTGTTCGACTCGCCTGACTTCGATCTGGCGCCGTACGCCGGGTTCGACATGGCAAGGTTCGTACGACGCACCTACTGCAGTTGGCAGGACGCCGGCTGGCGGTCGCTGCTCGTCCAGCGCTTCACCCATGCGCGGGAGGCGGAGCACCTTCCACTGCCCGGAGTGTCCGATCTGCACCTTGTGCTCTGCACGAGCGGGGAGGCGGTGATGCGGATACGCGACGGCGGGAAGGCGGCCCGGCGACGCTGGGCGTCCGGCCGCCTGGAACTCGTGGTCCCCGGCCACTCGACCGTTCGCAGTTACCGCGCGACGTCGGCGATGCACAGCGTCCAGGTGCACATTCCGCGGGCGATCGTCGATCGGGCCGCAGCCGAGTTGGGAGGTCCGGGACCGGACTTCGAAGCGCTGTCCGCTTTGCTGAGCGCGGGCGACGCGGTCGTCGAACACGTCATACGCGCGCTGCCGGCCGCCGGGGGCGCGAATGACCTGTACGCGGAATCGGCCGCGGCCTTCCTCGCGACACATCTGCTGACTCAAGGCCGAGACCACCGTGTATCGGGTCCCGAGCACACGGCCGTCCGCAACGGCATCGCGGTGATGCACGAGCGTCTGGCTCATCCGCTGACGCTCGCCGACATCGCCGCCGAAGTGCATCTGAGCGTTTACCACTTCATCCGCGTGTTCCGCGAAGCCACCGGCGAGACGCCGCATCGATTTCTCACCCGGCTGCGGATCGAGCAGGCACGGCGGTTGCTCGCCGGCACGGACCTCACCATCGGGCAGATCGCCGAACGCTGCGGCTTCTCCAGCCCCGGCAGCCTGTCCTCGGCCTTCCTGGCGCACGTCGGCGTACGGCCGTCGGCGTACCGCAAGATCTCATCGACAGGTGGGCAATCCCGCGCATGTCCCGAGCCGACCGCGCCGTCCTAACGTCAAGGCGTGCCGTACACCTACGCAGTGACCTCGCATTCGCCGGCGAACCCCGGCGCCGTCTTCACGGTGCTCGTCCATGGGGCCACCTGGCCGTCGTGGTCGCCGATCGACGCCGTTCAGATCGAGGGCGGCGGCGACCCCGAAGGCCCGCAGCAGGTCGGCGACACCCGAGTCTTCCGCACCGGCCGGGCGGTCTCCCGGGAACGCATCGTCGAACTGGTCGCCGACCGGCGGTTCGGCTACGAGAACGTGAGCGGCCCGTTCCGGTCCTACCAAGGCACCATCGAACTCGCCGAGACGCCGCAGGGCGGCACCGACATCACCTGGTCGGCGGCCTTCGAGCCGAAGCTGCGTCTCTCCGGGCCCTTCTGGCGGTGGTACCTGACCCGTTTCATGCAGCGGATGGCCGATGGCCTGGCCGACTACGCCGGCGCGGCGACGCACCGCGACCCGGCCTGAACGGACGCTGGGCGTTCCCGGCGGAACCGGGAACGCCAAGGTCGGAATGGGGTGCCGGGAAGGACCGAACCGAACTCTTCCAGCAGCCGATCGGTCCCGTCGAGGTCCAGCCGCCGATCAGGGAGGTTGACCTGGTCGAAGCGCGGGAGACGGATCTGGGCTGGTCGCAGGGCGTGGACGCCGGTCAGCGCGACGACCAGGCGCAGGACGACGTCCTCGGCGGTCGCCGAGGCGACCTCGGGGAGGGCAGCGGCGGGTAGCGGGGAACCTCCCTTCACCGCTACCTAACGCCGACCGGGCAGTGGTGACATGCCGGCCCCGCCGCTACAACGCCGGCCTCACCCTCGCTTCGTGCACGCCAGGCAGGACGTCGTGCTCGACCGGGTCGGATCGCTCGCACAGCTCGGGCGGCCCGCCGACGACCTCGACGGCGCCAGAGGAACGGCCGGCCTGGACTTCACGCTCGTCGACGGCACACGGCGCCGCATGAACCGGACGTCCCACGACCCGTTCACCGTGCGGCCTCCCGGCGCCGAGCGCGGTAGTTGGCCGCTTTGACTCGGTCGCCGCACTGGTTCATGCCACACCAGCGCCGTGACGCGTTACGCGATGTGTCGAAATAGATGCGCGTGCAGTCGCTCCCGGAGCACTCGCGAACGCGGTCGGCCGAATCGCCGCCGAACAGCTCCAGCGCGTCCCGCGCGAGGGTCGAATGGAGCTGTGTCACGCCCCCGGACCTCCGTAGCCGACTTCCGATGAGGCTCACGTTCAGCGGGGGTGTCATCGCGGCGGTGTTCACCAGATCGACGTCCGCGGGGGCGAATGACTCACGCCGCATGACGGCATGGGCCATGCGGTAGATCGCCTCGCGGAGAGCGCGGGTGCGCGTCAAACCCAACTCGTCGACCTCCATCGGTTGATCGACAAGACCGGCCTGCCGCGCCCACTCACCGACTTCCCCGGCGTGAACCAGCAGCTCTGTGGGGTCCGTGTGATGGCGGAACAGCACAGTGGCGGTGAGGTCCAGCGAAGGACGGTTCCCCAGGAACGTGAACATGTCACCACCTTGACAGGTGACGGCGACTATCTCAAGATGCTCGTCACCGGCTAAGGCGGTGATGACTCGGCAGACCGGCCGGTCGGCGCCTTGAGAAAGCCGTGTCGAGAAGGAGGCCGACCATGGCCCAGAACTCGCCGATCCATCCGCGTCCAGGCCCCAAGATGACGGTCGCCCCCGGCATTCCGCGGTCGTCGGAGGCGGGCATAGGACTTAAACGGCACATCGGCCTGGGCGGTCTTCTGCTAGCCACGCTGGCCTCGATGATCGGTTCCGGATGGCTGTTCGGACCGCTGTACGCGGCGCGGCTGGCCGGTCCATCGGCGATCATCGCCTGGCTGATCGGCGGCGGCATGTTCATGCTGTTCGGCCTGGTCTACTCCGAACTGGGGGCGCTGTTCCCGGTTTCGGGCGGTGTCGTCCGCTTCCCGCACTATGCGTTCGGCCCGGCGGCCAGCTACATCGTGGGCTGGATCGTCTACCTGGGCGCCGTGACGTTTCCGGCGATCGAGGTGGAGGCGGCGCTGCAGTACGCGAGCAACTACCTGCCGGCGCTCACCCATGTCAGCGACGGAGTGCAGGTTCTCACGGCGCAGGGCTACGCGGTGGCCGCGCTGCTGATGGTCTCCTTCACGGTGATCAACCTGTGGGGCGTTCGCGCCTTCGCGCGGGCCAACAACGCGATCATGGCGTTCAAGCTGTTCGTGATGGTGTCCATGCTGATCGCGTTCCTGGCCGTGGGGTTCGGTGCCGACAAGCTCACCGACTTCGGCGGGTTCGCGCCACACGGGGCCGGCGGGATCCTCAGCGCCGTGGCCACCGGCGGCGTGGCGTTCTCCTTCACCGGCTTCCAGCAGCCGGTAGCGCTGTCCGGCGAAGTGCGGAGGCCCGGCCGGAACATCCCTCGCGCGATTCTGCTGGGTCTCCTGATCACGACAGTGCTCTACTGCCTCATCGAACTCGCGTTCCTCGGCGCCGTGCCGGCCGGCGCGCTGCGGAACGGCTGGGGACACGTGGCGTTCGCCAACGACTTCGGGCCGCTTGCGGGCGTGGCGACGATGCTCGGCCTGGGCTGGGTGGCGGCGCTGCTCTACGTGGACGCGGTCATCTCCCCTCTGGACTGCGGCCTGAACTGGTCGGTGATGACCTCGCGGATCTCCTACGGAATGGCGCGCAACAGCACGATCCCGGCGGTCCTGGGGCGCGTCAGCGGCCGAGGCGTGCCCTGGGTCAGCGTGCTGGTCGGCTCCGGCGTGGGGTTCGTGCTTTTCCTGCCGTTCCCCGGCTGGCAGACGTTCGTCGGCTTCATCACCTCTGCGGCCGTCCTGTCGTACGGCACCGGTCCATTGGCGCACGCCGCCCTACGCCGCCAGCTACCCGACCACGTACGGGGATTCCGCACCAGCCACGGTGACCTGGTCCCGTTCGTCGCCTTCTACGCGGGCAATCTGATCGTGGTGTGGACCGGCTGGCAGACGATCGAGAAGCTTCTGGTGGCGATCGCCGTCGGCATCGTGATATTCGCCGTACAGCGGCTAACGCAGCGCACTACAGAAAGCGACGTTCACTGGAAGGCCGCGGCGTGGATCATTCCGTGGCTGGGCGGGCTCGCAGTGATCAGCGCGCTGAGCACCTTCGGCGGCCGGTCCGTCATCCCCTTCGGATTTTCGTTTCTCGCGATATTCGCCCTCAGCTTCGTGGTCTACGTCCTGGCGGTCCGGCTGCGGCTGCCGACCGCGTCGATGCCGTTGGCCGACACCGGCACGGACGAACGAGCCGTCGAGCCGTCCGAACACGGACCAGCGCTGTAACCGAATGACCGAATCACCGAGCCGGCAGATTGGAGCCGCGTAATGCCAACCGTACGAACCACGTACCTGCACATCGCCTACGAGGAATGGGGCGATCCGTCCGACCCCGCCATCGTCCTGGTCCACGGGTGGCCCGACGATGTTCACTGCTGGGAACAGGTCGTACCCCATCTCACCAGAACCCATCGCGTCATCGCGCCCCATCTGCGTGGTCACGGCAGGACGCGGTTCCGGTCGGAGGACACCCCGCGCAGCGGCCAGATCGCCGCGTTGGGCCATGACCTCGCCGAGTTCCTGGACGCGGTCGGCGTTCAGCGCCCGATCGTCGTCGGACACGACTGGGGTGCCCGTGCCGGCTACGTGGTGGGTGCGCTGTACGCGCACCTGCTGCGGGGGCTCGTCGCGATCTCCGCCGGATACGGCAGCAGCGGCCCGCGCCAGCGGATCTCCTATGAACTCGCGCACGCCTACTGGTACGAGTGGTTCGTCAAGACAGAGCGCGGACGGCGGGCCTTCGAGGAGGACCGCGGCGATATCTGCCGTTACCTGTGGCAGTCGTGGTCGCCGGGCTGGCATTTCGATGACGCCGAATTCGAGACCGCATCGAAAGCCTGGGACAACGAGGACTGGCCGAACATCACCGTACATGCCTACCTGCAACGCTGGGGAGAGGCTCCAGGAGCTCCGGAATACGACGAACTCGAGAACCGGCTCTCCTGCGTCCCGTCGGTCAAAGTGCCCACACTCGTTCTGCACGGGAATGACGATGCCGACAACCTCCCGCACACCACGGAAGGCAAAGAGGCCCACTTCGTCAACGGATACCAGCGCCGCCTCCTCGACGGTGTCGGTCACTTCGTACCGAGAGAAGCCCCGGCTCGCACCGCAGCGGCAATTCTCGAATTCGCCGCCGGAATCTCGACGGAAAAGTGATGACGTATACGAACGACTGGCGCATCCCGGCCGACACCAAGGGCAGTCCTCACTGGGCCGCCGGCCTGACCGCCGCGGAGTTCGCCGCGCGGGGGGTCAACGTTCTCGACGGGGACCTACCGCTACCTCTGTGCGTCCTGCGGGAAGCGGCTCTGGCGAAGAACAGCGACGCGATGGCCAGGTTCGTGCGGGAGGCCGGCCACGACGTGCTTCTCGCACCACACGGCAAGACCACAATGATCCCGCAACTGTTTCACCGGCAGTTGGAGACGGGATCCTGGGGGCTGAGCCTGGCCAATCACCATCAGGTCCGCGTCGCCCGTAGCGCCGCAGTCAGCAGAATCGTGCTGGCCAACCAACTCGTCGAACCTGCTGAGATCGACTACGTGCTCGACGAGCTGGCACGCGACCCGGATTTCGACTTCTACTGCTTCGCCGACTCCGTGGACGGCGTCGCCACGCTCGCCGAGAGGGCCACGCGGCACTCGACCGCCCGCCCGATCCAGGTCTTCGTCGAGGCCGGGATCGATCGGGGCCGTTGCGGAGTCCGTACGGTCGACGACGCCGTCACAGTGGGCCGCGCCGTCGTCGCCGCGGCGCCGCACCTGCGCCTGGCCGGAGTCGCCGGATACGAAGGCATCCTGCAGACATCGGAGCGAGGCGAACAGCTGATCAGCGACTACCTGTCGTTCCTCGGAGCCGTGGCCACCGGTTGTGACGGCGCCGGCCTCTTCGCCGGCGCTGAACGGGTCCTGCTCAGCGCCGGCGGCAGCGCCTTCTACGACCGCGTCGTCGCGATGCTGGCCGACCTGCCGTTGAGCCGGCCGTCGCGCATCGTGCTCCGCTGCGGCTGCTATCTCGCCCACGACGACGGCTTTTACTCCCGATTCGTCACCGACCTGCTGCGACGCGACCCGCTCGCCAGACGTGCGGACCTCTCGTTCGAACCCGCCCTCGAAATATGGAGCAGCGTGCTGTCGACCCCCGAGCCTGGCCGGGTGGTCGTGTCCGCCGGCCGTCGCGACTTCGGCGAAGACGCGGTGCGGCCCGCGGTCATCAAGCACGCCCGGCGCGGAACGAGCGTGCCGGACCGCCTCGACACGGCCCACCACACGATCGTGGCCGTCTACGACCAGCACGCGGTCATCGACGTTCCCGACGGTCACAACCTACGCGTCGGCGACCGGATTGCGCTCTCACCAGGGCACCCGTGCACCACGTTCGACAAATGGCGTGCGATCCATCTTGTCGATGACGCCTATATCGTCCGGGACGTGCTCGCCACCTACTTCTGACCGTCGGCGAAGGGCGCCACCACCGTCGCCGAATCACCATAAAACAGACCCTGGGCGCTCCCGGTGGAACCGAGAACGCCCAGGTCAGAACGGCTGCGCCGCCAGGGACTTGAACCCCGAACCCGGGGATCACGAGTCCGATGACGACACTTCCCGTGAGCCGGACCGCGTCAGTAGCGCCGGCCGATGCCGACCGAATCCGGGTACTGGACGGCGTCGTGCGCTCCACGGACGGAAGCATGCTGAGGCCGAGTTCTCGGGCACCTTCCAGGTGCTTGGCCCGCTCCTCCTCAGTGGTCCCGATGATCGGACCCGCCAGGTAGTCGATCACGCTTGTGGATCACCAGGTGACAGGGAGTTCGTAGACGCCGTAGACGGATCCGTCGTGCTTGAACGGGATCTGCCGCAGGTCGGCGGCGAGCCGAAGAGTCGGGATGCGCTTGTAGAGGGTGTTGCAGACGACCTGCAGCTCCATCCGCGCCAGCGGCTGGCCGAGGCACTGGTGCACGCCGAAGCCGAACGCGACGTGGTGGCGCGCCCCACGCCGGAGGTCCAGCCGGTCGGGGTCCTCGAAGGCGTCGGGGTCGCGGTTGCCGATGTCGTTGGGCAGGATGACGCCCTCACCGGCGCGGATGGTCCGCCCGGCGATCTCGATGTCCTCCAGCGCGACCCGACGCCGTCCGTTGTGCGTGATGTGGAGGTAGCGCAGCAGTTCCTCGACCGCCGAGGCGACGAGCTTCGGGTCGTCGGTGTCGCGGAGCAGGGCGAGCTGGTCGGGGTGCTCCAGCAGCGCGAGGGTGCCCAGGGCGATCATGTTCGCGGTGGTCTCGTGCCCGGCGATCAGCAGGAGCACGCCGATCGCCGCGGCGTCCTGCCGGGCCAGCTCGCCGGACTTGATCCGCTCGGTCAGCCGGGACAGCAGGTCGTCGCCGGGGTCGTCGAGCTTCTCGCCCACCAGGCGGTCCAGGTAGTCGCGGAGGTTCTCGCTCGCCGCCGCCCGATCCTCGGGCGTCGCGGTCCGCTTGATGATGGTCTTGCTGTTGGCCTGGAAGAAGTCGTGGTCGGCGTACGGTACGCCGAGCAGCCGGCAGATGACCAGGGAGGGCACGGGCAGGGCGAACGCCTCCACCAGGTCCACCGGCTTCGGGCCGGCCAGCATCTCGTCGATCAGGTCGTCCACGATCCTCTGCACCATCGGGCGCATGGCCTCGACCCGCTTGATGGCGAAGGGGGCGGTGACCATCCGGCGCAGGCGGGCGTGCTCGGGGTCGTCCATCAGGATGAAGCCGATCTTCGGGCCGCCCGGTTGGATCGGCGCCGATCGCGGATAGCCCGGACGTTCGGCGTCGGAGCTGAGCCGCGGGTCGGCCAGCAGCGTCCGCTGGTCGGCGTAGCGGGTCACCAGCCACGAGGTGCTGCCGTCCTCCAACCGGACCCTGGTCAGCGGGCTCCGCCGCTGCTGGGCCATCAGGTCCGGGGGCGGATCGAACGGGCAGCCCGCCGCCCGGGCCATCGGGTACTCCGGGATCTCGGCCGATTCCGCGCCGGACTGCTGCAATGCGCTGGTCATCGCTTCTCCCTTCCGGTTCTCTGGGCGCTCGCTCGTCGCTACTCGCTCATCGCTACTCGTTCAGCCGGATCGCCCCGGCGGGGCAGATGTCGGCGGCCTCGCGGACCGCGGCGTGCAGGCGCTCGGCGGGCCGCTCGTCGAGCAGGACGACGATCCCGTCCTCGTCCCGCTGGTCGAACACCTCCGGCGCGAGCAGGACGCAGTTACCGGCGCTGCAGCATTTGTCCTGGTCAACGGACACTCTCATCGTCGTTCTCCTTCGAGTCGTCGCGGTCCGGCGTGACCGGGGCCAGCAGCAGCCCGACGATCGCGTCGGTCAGCCCGGTCGCCGCGTCCTGCCAGCTCGACCGGGCGGTGGGCGTGCCGTCCGCGAGTGCGCGTTCGCGTTCGGCGGTCATGTGCACGAGCAGCTGGCGGATCATCTCGTCGCGCTCGGCGCGCACCTCGGGCGGCAGTTCGGGAATGCACCGGTTCAGCCCGTCCACGGCCTGGCGCAGCATCGGCCGGCTGAGCGAGTCCTCGGCCATGACGGCGCGCAGTTCGGGGTCGGTCATCACCTGCGCGCCGAACCGCGCGAACCAACTGGGGCTGCCCAGCGAGGCCAGATGCTCGATGTTCGGACGTACCAGGCAGTCGACCCAATCGCGGGCATTCGCGGAGCCGGCTGCCTCGGCCACCATCCGGGCGCGGATCCGCTCGATGTCGTCGGTGTGTCTGCGGACGATCGCGCGGATCAGCTCGGTCTTGGTGCCGAAGTGATAGCCGACCGCGGCCGTGTTGCCCTGGCCGGCGGCCTCGCTGATCTGGCGGTTGGACACGGCGATCAGCCCGTGCTCGGCGAACAGCCGCTCCGCCGCGGCCAGGATCGCCTCGCGCGTCGCGTGCACCCGTTCGGCCCGTACCGTTCCGCCCGCCATGGTCGGCTCCTCACCATCGGACCGGCAGGCCGCGCAGCCCGCCGACGACCAGCCCCTCGATTCGCTGGAGATTCTCGGCCTCGACGGCGAGGTCCAGGGACGGCAGGCGGTCGAGCAGTACGCCGAGCACGACCTGCAACTCGGTGCGGGCCAGCGCCTGCCCGAGGCAGGAGTGCGCCCCGCTGCCGAAGGCCAGGTGCGGGTTCGGGCTGCGGGCCAGGTCCATCTCGTCGGCCCGCTCGAAGGCGGTCTCGTCCCGGTTGGCCGCGGCCATGTCGCACAGGACGGTGGTGCCGTCGGTGACGAGCGTGTCGCCGATCTCGACGTCCTGGTCGATGTAGCGGACCATGCCGAGTCCGAGATCGCTGTCGAACCGCAGCGCCTCCTCGACCGCGGTACGGATCAGGGACCGGTCGGCCAGCAGCCGCGCCCAGCGCCGCCGGTCGGCGAGCAGCATGGCCACCATCTTGGCGATCATGTTCGCGGTGGTCTCGTGCCCGGCGACCAGCAGGCCCTGGCCGGTGGCCACCAGTTCCGCCTCGGTGAGCCCACGGCCCTCGGCGTCGGTCGCGACGATGAGCCGGCTGAGCAGGTCATCGCCGGGCTCGGCCCGACGGGCGGCGATGTGGCCCGCCATGTACTCGTTGAACTCCGCTTGCGCGACCTTCATCTGGTCATCGGTGTAGCGGGTCAGGTTGAGCATGGTGTCCGACCAGCGGGCGAATCGGTCCCGGTCCGACTCGGGGACACCGAGGAGGTCGCAGATCACCCACACCGGCAGCGGGAACGCCAGGCTCGCCTTGAGGTCCGCCGGCTGTCCCTCCTCCACCATCGCGTCGACGAGCCGGCCGGCCATGGCCTCGATCCGCGGTCGCGCCGCCGTCATCCGCTTGGCGGTGAACCACCGGCTCACCAGACGCCGCCATCTCAGGTGCTCCTGCCCTCCCTGCGGGAGCGTGTTGGCCATCTCGTTGTTGAAGAGTCCGCCGGACTCGGTGTCGGTGATCCGGGCGGCGCCGGGCGCGTTGAGCCGACGGCCGAACCGCGGATCGGACAGCACCTGCTTGACGTCCGCATACCGGGTGAGCAGCGACATCTCGTCTCCGCTGGGCATCGTGACGCGCGCCACCGGGCACTCCCGTCGCAAGGTCGCCCATTCCACCGGGGGCTCCAGGGCCGTCGGACGAGGCAGCGGATAGCGCGGCTTTTGCTCATCGACCTGACTCACAGTGGACCCTTCTGTCGGAGTCGGTTGATGTCGCCAGTGAACCTCCCGTAAGACGGTAAGTCAATCGGTTGATTTAAATTTCCGGTAGAGCGGCGCCGACCGTCACGTCTCCGAGCCGGGTCGGCGGGTGAAGCCGTGGAGCAGGTCGAGAAGGGTCTGATTCAGCGTTTCGGGTGAGGTGGGGAGGCGGTCCGCGCCGGTCAAATGGCGGAACACCAGTCCGTCCAGGCAGGCGATGAACAAGGGGGCCTGGGTCGCCGGATCGGTGGCGCCCGCGGCGGCGAGGGTGTTCTCCGCCAGCCGGTGGTAGTGGTCGCGGGCCCTGTCCAGGGCGGCTTGGAGTTCGGGCCGGCGGCCGGCCTCCAGCATGAGTTCGTAGCGGGCCCGCATGCGTTCGCCCGCGGAGGTCGTCCAGTACCGGATGACGCCGGCGGCGGCTTCGGCGATCTCGGTCGGGTCCGCGCTCTGCCCCAGGATCGCGGGCCGCGCGGCGAGGTCGGCGGTGTCCACTTCGACGAGACGTTCGACCGTCGCCTGCAGCAGTGCCTGACGTGTGCGGAAGTAGTACGAGCAGGATCCCTCCGGGAGGTCGGCCGTCTGGTCGACCGCGCGATGGGTCAGTCCGCGCATGCCCGCCCGGGCCAGGGTCGTGATCGCGGCGTCCGCCATCTGCCGCCGTCGTGTCGTGGTGTCGGTCACGTCTCGCTCCGCGTGAGTTCATCGGTCTCTACAAGTGTAGAGTGCACGTCGTCCACTACAGACGTAGAGGAGAGGGAATGGGGAACGAGATGCCGGACTCGAACACGGCGGTGCGCGGCGCGATCGTGGCCGGTGGCGGAATCGGTGGACTCGCGGCGGCCTTGGCCCTGATCGGGCGTGGCTGGCGGGTGCAGGTGCTGGAACAGGCCGCCGAGTTCGGTGAGGTGGGGGCCGGCCTGTCGCTGTGGCCCAACGGCGTACGGGCGCTGGAGGCGCTGGGAGTGGGAGCCTCAGTGCGCGAGCACGCGCTGCCCGAGACCCAGGCCGGCTTCCGCGATGTCTCGGGGCGCTGGCTGTCGCGCACCGACACCGCCGAGCTGGAGCGTCGCTACGGGCCGGTGGTGATGATCCACCGGGCGGACCTGCTGGACATCCTGCGTCGAGCCGTCCCCGGCGCCGCGCTGCGCACCGGAGCCACGGTGACGGCCGTCGACACCGACGGGCCACGGGTGCGAGTCGCGCACACTCAGGGCGTGTCCCACGCCGACCTGCTGGTCGGCGCCGACGGCATCAACAGCACCGTGCGGCGGTCGATCTGGCCACAGGCCGCCGCGCCCCGCTACGCGGGATACACCGCCTGGCGGCTGGTGGTCGACACCGGCCCGCTGTCGGCCGGCGGCGAGACCTGGGGACGCGGCGAACGCGTCGGGATCAGTCCGCTCCCGGGCGGGCGGGCCTATCTGTTCGGTGTCGCGAGCGTTCCCGCCGGGCAGCGCAGCGCCGACGGGGAACTCGCGGAGCTGCGTCGCCGGTTCGCGCACTGGCACGACCCGATCCCGGCCCTGCTGGCGGCCGCCTCCGAGGACGCGGTGAAACGCCACGACATCTACGAACTGCCGCCGCTGCGGTCCTACGCCACAGGGCGGGTCGCGCTGCTCGGCGACGCCGCGCACGCGATGACCCCGAACCTGGGCCAAGGAGCCAACCAGGCTCTGGAGGACGCCGTCACCCTGGCCCCGCTGTTGGACGCCCACTCCACGGTTCCCGCGGCGCTGGCCGCCTACGACCGGGATCGCCGGCCGCGTACCCAGATGATCGCAGAACGGTCCCGCCGCATCGGCGTCCTGGCGCAGTCCACCTCGGCGCCCGGCCGGGCGCTGCGCGACCGCCTGATGCGACTGCTCCCGGCCTCCGTCATGCTCCGCGGCCTCGCGCCGGTACTGCGCTGGCAGCCTCCCCGCGTCACCACAGGCTCAGGGAACGGGTGAAGATCTGCGCGAGGTCCTCGTCCGTCACCGTCCGGGGCGCCATGTCCAGCAGGCGGCGCTGTTTCGCGGCTCCCTCGACGAGGGCCGGAACGTCGGCCTCGGTGTAACCGGTCCCGCCGATCCCGTCGGGCATCTCGATGTCCCGCATGAGGCTCAGCAGCGCCCTCGGAAGGTGCTCGGCCGCGTCGGCGGGCCGCTCCATCTCCGGGGCGAGCAGCTCCGCCGCGCGTACGTGCCGCTCCGGGCAGGACTCGAAGGTGAACCGGAACGCCTCCGGCGCCGTCAGCGCCACCGCCATGCCGTGCGGGACCAACGGTTGTCCGTCCGGGTAACCGGCGGGGCGGAACTCCCGGACCCGCCCGGCGATCGGATAGGCGCCGGCGTGGGGGATGTGAACGCCGGCGTTGCCGAACCCGAGCCCGGCGAACGTCGCGGCCAGCGCCATGTCGCCGCGGGCACGGGCGTCGTCGCCGTCCCGTACGGCGGTCCGGAACGACCGGGCGATCAGGGTCAGCGCGCGTTCGGACCACATGTCGGCGACCGGGTTGGCGCCGCAGTACGGCACCCGCTGCTCGGGGGACTTGCGCTCGAAGGAGGTGTACGGCTTGGCCGTGTAGCTCTCCAGGGCGTGACAGACGATGTCCATGCCCGCCGACGCGGTGACGCCCGCCGGCTGGGTCATCGTCAGATCGGGGTCGACCACCGCGAGGGCGGGCCGCAGCCGGGGATGGCTGATCCCGGTCTTGACCTTCAGCTCGAGCACGTCGAGCACGCAGACCGTCGTGCTCTCGGCGCCGGTACCGGTCGTCGTGGGAACGGCGATCAGGGGCAGCAGCGGCCTGGCCGGAGCCCGTCCGGCGCCGATCGGCGGGTTGAGGTAGTCCGCCAGTTCGCCGTCGTTGGTCGTCAGCAGGTTGATCGCCTTCGCGGTGTCGATGCTGGATCCGCCGCCGACCGCGACGTAGGCGTCCCAGGGGCCGGAGTCGCGGGCCCGCTCGACGGCCTGGCGCAGACCGGCGTCGGTGGGTTCGACGTGCACGCCGTCGAACACCTGCGCCTCGACCCCGTACGCCTTCATCTGGTCCGCGATCCGCTGCGGGGCGCCGGTGGCGGCGACGCCCGGATCGGTGACGAGCAGGACCCGGCGCGCGCCGTACTGGGTCAGATCGAATCCGATTTCGGCGGACGCGCCGGGGCCGAACTTCAGCAGTGGCGCGCCGTAGGTGAACACCGATTCGGGGTTGCTCGGGATGGATGCCATGGATTCGCCTCCTCCCGGCCAGCGTAGAAGCCCGTCGATCGTCGCCGACCCGCCTACCGGGGCAGGTCGTTCGGGCGATGGCGCCGGGTACGCGCCGAGACCTCCCTTGACGACCCGGGCGGGTCCCGTTAGCTTTCCGCGACATGGGACGTCCTACCATCGGACGTCCTACCTCCAGGATTGGGGATGCTCATGCGTCTGCAGAAACGCGGGGGTACGGTGCTCGCCGCCGGTGCCGCCGCTCTGGTCGCGGCCACGGCCACCGGCGTGGCGCCGGCTCAGGCCGCAGCCGGCCGGTGCGAGGTGTCCGTGCCGTACACGGCGAAGACCGAGGGGTACAGCGCGTTCCGCATACCCGCGGTCGTCGAGACCAGGTCGGGCGACCTGCTGGCGTTCGCCGAGGGCCGGTCGGACGGGCTCGGTGACGCCGGGAACATCGACACCGTCGTGAAGCGGTCGACCGACGGCGGCTGCACGTGGTCGCCGCTGCGGGTCGTCCAGGACAGCGGCCCGAACACCTCCGGCAACCCCGCGCCCGTCGTCACGGCGAGCGGCCGCATCGTGCTGCTGACCACCTACAACGCCGGCAGCGCCACGGAGACGCAGATTCTGCGCGGACAGGTGCCGCCCGAGGACAGCCGGCGCGTGTTCGTGCAGTACAGCGACGACGAGGGCACGACCTGGTCCGCGCCACGGGAGATCACCGCCGCGGCCAAGCTGCCGAACTGGCGCTGGTACGCGACGGGGCCCGGTCACGCGACGCGGCTGACCCACGGCCCGCACCGCGGGCGGCTCGTCGTTCCGGCGAACCACTCCATCGCACCGCCCGCGGGCTCCTCCGACCTCGGATCGGAGGCCAAGTACTACGGCGGGCACGACCTCTACAGCGACGACAACGGCCGGACCTGGCACATCGGCTACGTCGACGACGTGCCCGACGGCCAGGTGAACGTGAACGAGACGACCGCCACGGAGCTGCCGGACGGGCGCGTCTACTTCAACACCCGCGACCAGAACGGCACGGCGCCCGGAAACCGGGCCGACGCCTACAGCCTGGACGGTGGCCGGACGCTGCGGCAGCCGTTCCGCCCGCAGCCGGCGCTCGCCGGACCGGTCGTGGAGGGCAGCGTCCTGCAGGTGCGCGGGCGCAAGGCGCCGCTGCTCTTCGCCGGCCCGGCCGATCCGAGCAAGCGGGCGGTGATGACGGTGCGCGCCAGCCGAGACGGCGGGGTCACCTGGCGGTCCGCGCTGACGCTGTCGCAGCTGCCGGCGTCCTACTCCGACCTCGTCCAGATCGACGCCCGCACGGTCGGCCTGCTCTACGAGACCGGCACCGCGGGCGCCAACGAGACCATCACCTTCCGGCGCATCGACCTGCGCGACCTGTCCTGAGATCCGATCGCCTTCCGGTGACTCCTGCCGCGTCGGCCCGTATCGGTGCGGCAGGGCCCGGAAGAGTCGGATCATGGGGGCATGGCCCAAGACCCCCGATTCGACGAAGGCCAGGCGGCGGCCGTCCCTGACCCGGTCGCGGACGCGCCGGCCTCGACCCCGGACGGCCCGGACCCGGACCTGGCCCTGACGCACGCCGCGGAGACCGCCAAGGCCATCAAGCCTCCCGAGACGTCCCGTACCGAAGAGCTCGAGGCGACGCTGACCCGTGAGCTCCGGCCGGCCCGAGTGGTGCCGCGCTGGGCCGGCTGGCTGATCATCGCCGCCGGTGTCGCCATGCTGCCGTGGATCACCGGACTGAGTTTCGTCCTGCCCACCAGCCACGAGGCGGCCCACTACAACGCGTCCTGGATCGGCTTCGACCTCGGGCTGTGCGCGATGCTCCTGCGCACCGGCTGGCTTGCGCAGAAGGGCCGGGAGCACATCGAGCTGAGCGCGGCGATGACGGGCACCCTGCTGCTGGTCGACGCGTGGTTCGACGTGGTGACCGCCGACAGCCGCGGCGAGTTGACGCTCGCGCTCGTCCTGGCGTTCTGCGGTGAGCTGCCGCTGGCCGCCTTCTTTCTGTGGATCGCCGGGCGCGTCGAGTACCGCCGTCAGCGGCGCGCCGAGGCGATGTCACGGATCCTGCGAAGGCTGCGGACGTATCGCTCCCGGGCCGCCCGTGCCTCCGGGGAACAGCGCGGCTGAGGGCGGCCGTCACCTGCTGGGCTGGGGGACCTTGCAGTTCGCGGTCGGGTTCAGCCCGATGTAGTTGAGCGGACCGGAGATCATCGTGAGGCCGATCGTGGCGAACTTGGTGCAGCTCCCGTCGAAGTGGGAGTAGTAGTGGCGCTGCCCGGCGGCGAGCCCCCCGATGACCAGCCAGACGACGACCATCCACCGTCCGACCCGCATCGCCACCTCCGCTGACCCCGCCGTCGACTCCGGAGGCGCGACGGTCTCTAAAAGATCGCCCATAGTTAAGCAAGTCCCGCCGGGCAGTGTCACCTCACCCGGCAAAGGCCGGGTACGGGGCGCCCGGTCTCAGGGCAGGGTCGGCGAGCCGGAGCCGGCGACGTGCAGGGGGACGCCGCGCGTGCGCAGCGCCGCGACCTGGTCGGCCGGTGTATCGGAGTCGACGATGACGAGGTCGAAGGCGGTCAGCGCGGCGAGCTGGTGCAGGCCGTTCTTGGCGAACTTGCTGTGGTCGACGAGCAGGACGCGACGGTCGGCGGAGTCCATCAGCGCCCGTTTCACCGCGACCGTCTCCTGCGACTGGTGGTAGCAGTGGCCGTTGGTGATCGCCGTCGTCGACATGAACAGCAGGTCGGCGTGCAGCGACCGGATCGTCTCGCTGGTGCGCAGGCCGAGGAAGGCGTCGTAGGCCGGGTAGTACGCGCCGCCGAGGGCGATCAGGTCGATGTCGGGCTTGCCGGCGAGCAGGTTCACCGCGGCCAGGAAGTTGGTGATCACGGTGAGCGGTCCCAGTGCCGGCAGCAGCTCCGCGACGGCCAGGCCGGTGGTGCTCTCATCGATCATGATCGAAGAGCCGGGGGAGACGAGCTCGATCGCGGCCTGGGCGAGCTGCCGTTTGGCCTCGGCCATCGCCTGCAGGCGGTGCCGTACGTCGCCGTGGTAGATCGCGGACGGCTGCGCCGTGGCGCCGCCGCGTACCTTGCGCAGCCAGCCGTTGCTCTGCAGTTCGTCCAGATCGCGGTGGATGGTCATCACGCTCACGTCGAACGCCTCGGCAAGGCTCTTGACGTGCACGAACCCTTCGTCCACGACACGCTGACGGATCTTCTCCCGGCGCTCTCGCGCGCCTGCGGCGTCGCTTGCGGCCGGTCCCGTCGCGTCCTCTGCCACCTGCGTTCCCTTCCCCCGAATGAGCCTGGATGTGATGTTCCGCGCGGAACGTAACATACACCCCGCGATGGTCGAAGAACGCCGGATCCGGTGGCCGGGGCAGGGACGCCAGGCACGCGAGGTCAACGTTTTGTAACACTCGATAACACGATTTGGTGTTAAAAACTCACAGAAGCTTGACATGGTTCTGCTCTCGGGTGTTTCGTTCGTCACTCGAGAGGCGGTTCTCGCTGGCCGCCGTGCCTCCTCGACCCCCGAACCATCGGAGGAGAACGTGACAATGCTTCGTCTCAGAACGGTCGCTGCGGCGACGGCCGCCGTCGCCGCGCTCACCGCCGCCACGGCCTGCTCGCAGAACGGCTCTGGTGGATCCGGCGACGCCAAGAAGGCCAAGATCGCGTTCCTCATGCCGGACATCGCCTCGACCCGGTACGAGCTGTACGACGCGCCGCTGTTCAAGGCCAAGATGAAGCAACAGTGCGCGGGGTGCACGGTGCTGTACCAGAACGCCGGTGCCGACGCCTCCAAGCAGCAGCAACAGGCCAGCTCGGTGCTGGCCCAGGGCGTCAAGGCCATCGTCATCGACCCGGTGGACTCCGCGGCGGCCGCCTCGATCGTCCGGACCGCGCAGGCGCAGAAGGTCGCGGTGATCGCCTACGACCGGCCGATCCCGGCGATCAAGGCCGACTACTACGTGTCGTTCGACAACCAGAAGATCGGCGCGCTGATCGCCCAGTCGCTGGTCGACCACCTCAAGCAGGAGAAGGCCAGGGGCGGGATCCTCGAGGTCAACGGCTCGCCGACGGACGCAGCGGCCGGCCTGATCAAGAAGGGCATCCACAGCGCCGTCGACAACAGCGGGCTCAAGCTGCTCGCCGAGTACGACACGCCCGGTTGGGAGCCGGCCAAGGCGCAGGACTGGGTGAGCGGCCAGATCAGCAAGTTCAACGGGCAGATCGCCGGCGTCGTCGCGGCCAACGACGGCACCGGCGGTGCGGCGATCGCGGCGTTCAAGGCGGCCGGCGACACCGCGGTGCCCCCGGTGACCGGGAACGACGCCGAGCTGGCCGCCGCGCAGCGGATCATCGCCGGCGACCAGTACAACACCATCTCCAAGCCGATCAAGATCGTGGCGGAGGCCGCGGCGGACGTGGCGTACAAGTTCGTGCAGGGCAAGCCGCCCGCGGGACAGACCACGCTGTTCAACACGCCGTCCCAGCTGTTCACACCGACCGTGGTGACCCAGGAGAACATCGGCAAGGTGCTGCTCGGCCCCGGCGGCGCCCTCAAGGTCTCCGACGTCTGCACCCCGACGTACGCGGCGGCCTGCACCAAACTCGGGATCAAGTAGCGGTCCGCCGGCCCCGGCTCACCGGACCGGGCGCCGGCGGCTTCGGCCGTATCGACGAAGGATCAGCATGTCCTCATCGCCCTCCCAACCGAGCCCGCTGCTGTCACTGCGGGGCATCAGCAAGACCTTCGGTGCCGTCGCCGCGCTCACCGACGTCGACCTCGACGTCTCGGCCGGTGAGGTCGTCGCGATCGTCGGCGACAACGGCGCCGGAAAGTCCACCCTGGTCAAGACGCTGTCGGGGGTCCACCAGCCCGACGCGGGAACCATCACGTTCGACTCGCGCCCGGTCACCATCCCGAGCCCGGCCGCGGCGCAGCAGCTCGGCATCGCCACCGTCTTCCAGGACCTGGCGCTCTGCGAGAACCTCAACGTGATCGAGAACCTCTTCCTCGGCCGGGAGCTGCGCGGGCTGCGCCTGGACGACGTCGCCATGGAGGTCCGCTCGCGGGAGCTGCTCCGCCGGCTGTCGGCGAAGATCCCGAAGCTGTCGGTCCCGGTCGCCGCGCTGTCGGGCGGCCAGCGGCAGACCGTGGCGATCGCGCGTTCGCTGCTCGGCGACCCGAAGATCGTCATCCTCGATGAGCCCACGGCGGCGCTCGGCGTCGCCCAGACCGCCGAGGTCCTCAACCTGATCGACCGGCTGCGTGAACGCGGCCACGGAGTGATCATGATCAGCCACAACATGGACGACGTGCTCTCGGTCGCCGACACGGTGGCCGTGCTGCGCCTCGGCCGCAACAACGGGGTCTTCGACGCGGTCGAGGCCACCACCGAGCAGATCGTCACCGCGATCACCGGGGCCGCCGACAACGCGGTGACCCGGCGCGCGCGGCGGGCGCGCCGCACCGTGTCGGCGGGCGTCGAGGAAGGGGCCGACCATGAGTGACCTGAGCACCGCGCCGCCGCTCGCCGAGCAGGAGCAGTACGAGCCGGAGGAGCCCACCGGGCTGCGCGCGGTCGTCGCGCGCCTCCGCGGCGGCGATCTCGGCGTCATCCCGGTCGTGGCGGGCCTGGTGGTGATCTGGACCGTGATGCAGATCCTCAACCCGGTCTTCCTGTCCAGCGTCAACCTGGTCAACCTCACCCTCGAGTGCGCGCCGGTCGGCGTCATCGCGCTCGGCGTCGGGCTCATGCTGCTGGTCGGCCAGATCGACCTGTCGGTCGGCTCGCTGAGCGGGCTGGCGGCGGCCCTCACCGCCATCCTGTTCGTCGATCACGGGTTGTCGCCCTGGCTCGCCGTACCCGCCTCGGTGGCGTCCGCCGCCGTCATCGGCCTGCTGTACGCGCTGGTGTTCAACCGGCTCGGCGTGCCCAGCTTCGTCATCACCCTCGCCGGCCTGCTCGGCTTTCTCGGCGTGCAGCTGTGGGTGCTCGGCAGCAAGGGGTCGATCAACCTGCCGTACGACTCCGGTCTGGTCACCTTCGCCCAGCTCGACTTCCTGCCCGCCTGGCTGTCCTACACCCTGGCGGTCGTCGCGGCGGGCTGGCTGTTCACGGCCGGATACCTGCGGGCGCGGGCACGGCGCAGCGCCGGGCTGCCCGCGGCGTCGCTGCGCGGGCTGGTGCTGCGCAGCGTCGTGCTGCTGGCCGGCCTCGGGCTGGCGGTCTGGTACCTCGACCGCGCCCGGGGCGTGGGCTGGATGTTCGTGCTGTTCCTCGCGCTGGTGCTGGCCACGCACTACCTGCTGGCGCGCACGAGGTTCGGCAAGTCGATCTACGCGGTGGGCGGCAACGTCGAGGCGGCCCGCCGGGCCGGCATCAACGTCAAGGGCGTCTACACCTCGGTGTTCGTCCTGTGCACCTCGCTCGCGGCGGTCGGCGGCGTGCTGGCCGCGGCCCGCCTCGCCGCGGCGAACCAGAGCACCGGCGGCGGTGACGTCAACCTCAACGCCATCGCCGCCGCGGTGATCGGCGGCACCAGCCTGTTCGGCGGGCGCGGCAACGCGTTCGCCGCGCTCCTGGGCATCGTGGTCATCCAGTCCATCTCCAGCGGGCTCACTCTGCTCGACCTGAACTCGTCCTTCCGCTACATGGTCACCGGGGCGGTGCTGCTGCTCGCGGTGGCGCTGGACGCGGCGGCCCGGCGCTCGCGCGCCTCCCACGGACGCGCGTGAGGACCTGACGACACGAGGAAGGAAGTAACCATGGCGGTCGTCTGCGTCGACGCGGGCACCACGATGATCAAGGCGGTCGGCTACGGCGACGACGGCGCGGAGCTGGCGGTCGAACGCCAGAACACCACCGTGCGGCACCCGGCGCCCGGCCACGCCGAGCAGGACCCGGCCGAGGTCTGGCAGGCGGTCGTACGCGGCGTGCGGCGGGTGCTCGAACGCCTCGACACCCCGGTGACCCACCTGGCGCTGACCGCGCAGGGCGACGGGTCCTGGCTGGTCGACGCCTCGGGGGCGCCGACCGGCCCGGCGATCCTGTGGAACGACGGCCGGGCCGGGGCGATCGTCGAGCGCTGGGCGCGCGAGGGCGTCCTGGAACGGGCGTTCCGCCGCAACGGGTCGCTGACCTTCGCCGGCCTGCCCAACGCGATCCTCAGCTGGCTCCGCGAGCACGACCCGGACCGGCTCGCCCGCTCGGCCGCCTCGCTCACCTGCGGCGGCTGGATCTTCCTGCGGCTCACCGGGGAACCGGTCGCGGACCTGTCGGACGGTTCCGCGCCGTTCATGGACATCCGCGAGCGCGACTACTCCGACGAGCTCCTCGCCCTGTACGGGATGGAGTGGGCCCGGCCGCTGCTGCCGGAACTGCGCGGCGACGGCCGGCGCGTCGCGCCCCTGACCGCGTCCGCCGCGCAGGAGCTGGGCCTGCCCGAGGGCACGCCCGTGGTCCTCGCCCCGTACGACGTGGCGTCCACCGCGATCGGTGTCGGCGCGGTCGAGGCCGGTCAGGCGTGCACGATCCTGGGCACGACGCTGTGCACCGAGATCGTGCTGGACGAGCCGCTGCTCGACACGAATCCGTCCGGTCTCACCGTGGCGCTCGACCAGCGCTACCTGCGGGCCTTCCCGACGCTCGCCGGCGGCCAGGTGATCGACTGGGCCTGCCGCATGCTGGGCCTCGGAGGTGACCCGGCCGCGCTGTCGCTGCTCGCCGAGCAGTGCCCGCCGTGCGCGGGCGGCCTGGTCTTCCTGCCGTACCTGTCACCGGCGGGGGAGCGGGCGCCGTTCCTCGACCCGCGCGCGCGGGGGTCCTTCCTCGGGCTGTCCATCGACCATGACCGGGAGCACCTGGCCCGCGCCGTCCTCGAAGGGCTGTGCCTGGTGATCCGCGACTGCCTGACCGCCTCCGGGGCCCGGCCCGTGGAGCTGCGGGTCAGCGGCGGCGGGGCGGCCAGCACCGCCTGGCTGCGGATGCTGGCCGACGTGACCGGCGTCCCCGTCGTCCGGACCGCGGACGCCGAGGCGGGGGCGCGCGGCGCGTTCATCGTCGGCGCCGTGGCCACCGGCCGGGCCGCCGGTGAACGCGAGGCCGCCGACGCCTACATCCGGCCCGGCGACGTCTTCGCCCCGGACCCGGAGAACGCCGTACGCTACGCCGGCCTGTACGAGGCGTTCCTCGAGGTTCGCGGTGCCACCGCGGCGGCCTGGCCGACGCTCGCGACCCTGCGCGGGGAGGCGGAGTGAGCGGCCACGACGAGGTCTGGCTGGGCGTCGACCTGGGCACCCAGAGCGTACGGGTCGTCGCCGTGACGGCCACCGGCCGGATCGCCGGGGCGGGCGCCGAGCCGCTGACCGGACGACGCGAGGCGGGCCGCCACGAGCAGGACCCCGAGGAATGGTGGCGGGCCACCGCGGCGGCCTGCGGGCGGGCGCTGCGTGACGTACCGCCCGGCGCGGTGCGGGCCGTCGCCGTCGACGGCACCTCCGGGACGATCCTGCTGACCGACGACGACGGGGCGCCGCTGACCCCCGGTCTCATGTACGACGACACGCGCGCGACCGAGGAGGCCCGCCGGGCCGACGAGGCCGGCGCCGCGGTGTGGGCGGAGCTGGGGTACCGGCGGATGCAGCCCGCCTGGGCGCTGCCGAAGCTGCTGTGGCTCCTGGACCGGCACGAGGGGCCGGTCCGCCTCGCCCACCAGGTCGACTTCGTCAACCGGCGGCTGGCCGGCCACGCCGTCCCCGCCGACCTGAGCAACGCGCTCAAGACCGGGGCGCACCTGATCGAGGAGACCTGGCCGGCGCAGGTCATGGACGCGCTCGGGATACCCGCCGGCACGCTCCCAGAGCTCGTACGGCCGGGCACCCCGATCGGCGTGGTGTGCGCGGCCGCGGCCGAGGCCACCGGCATCCCGCAGGGCACCCCGATCATCGCCGGGATGACCGACGGCTGCGCCGCGCAGCTCGGCGCGGGGCGGTTGACCGTCGGCTCGTGGAACTGCGTGCTGGGGACCACGCTCGTACTGAAGGGCGTCTCCGAGGAGCTCGTCCACGATCCGTACGGCGCGGTGTACTCGCACCGGGCGCCGGACGGCGAATGGCTGCCCGGCGGCGCGTCGAGCACCGGCGCCGGCGTGCTCGCCCGCGACTTCGCCGGCCGCGACCTGCGCGAGCTGGACCGGCTGGCGGAGCGGCACGAGCCCGCGCGGGCCCTCGCGTACCCGCTGGTCTCCGAGGGGGAGCGGTTCCCGTTCGCGGCGCCGGACGCCCGCGGCTTCCTGCTCGGGAGCACCGGCGATGAGGCCGACGACTACGCCGCGATCCTGCAGGGCGTCGCCTACCTCGAACGCCTCTGCTTCGACCACCTCGACCTGCTGGGCGCGCCCACCGGCGGCGACATCACCTTCACCGGCGGCGGCTCGCGCAGCCCGTACTGGTGCCGGCTCCGCGCCGACGTGCTCGGCCGGCCGGTGATCCTCCCGGCCGACCCCGAAGCCGCGCTCGGCGCCGCCATCCTGGCGGCCTCCCCGGGCCGCCGCGTCGCCGAGGTCGCGGCCGAGATGGTCGCGGTCCGCGAAACGATCGACCCGGGTCCGCGTGCCGACCGGTTCGACGACGGGTACCTGCGTCTGGTGGGCGAGCTGGAGCGACGCGGCTGGCTGCCCGCGCCCACGGCCGCGCACGCACGCGCCCGCGCGGCGTCCGATCGAGCGGCGCCGACTCAGGAAGGAACGTCACAATGACCCAATTCGTCCTCGTCCGCCATGGAGAGACCGAGTGGCACGCGGAGAACCGCTACGCGGGCATCAGTGACATCGCCCTGACCGAACGCGGCCTGGAACAGGCACAGCAGCTCGCCGCCTGGGCCAGGACCGCCGGGCTCGTCGCCGTCTGGACCTCCACCCTCACCCGGGCCCAGCTGACCGCCACCGCCTGCGCCGAGGCCATCGGCGTACCGCTGAACGTCGACGAGCGGCTGCGCGAACTGGACTTCGGGCACGCCGAGGGGATGACCCGCGCCGAGATGCACGAGCGGTTCCCCGAGGCGCTGCGGGCGTTCCGCGCCGACCCGGTCGCCGACCACCTGCCCGGTGGCGAGGACCCGACCGCGGCGGTCCGCCGGTTCACCGGCTGCCTGTACGACCTCGTGGACCGGCACCCCGACGACCGGGTTCTCGTCGTCGCGCACACCACGGCCATCCGGCTCGCGCTCTGCGAGCTGATCGGGGTGCCCCTCCGCGACTACCGGCGGATCTTCCCGTCGGTGCGCAACTGCGCGCTGACCGAGATCCGCCTCAGCCGCGAGGCGGCCGCCCTGCTGGAGTTCAACACCCCCATCGAGAGAATCAACGCCGTCCAGGAGACCACATGACCGAGCGGAGCGAGGGAATCGAAAGCACAGCACCTATGAGTCACCCCTCCGACGAAGGAGGGCACATGACCACCCGCCTGCTCGCGGCCGGAGACCACTTCGTCCTCAACCGACTCCTCATCGACGCCGTACGGGCACAGGCCCCGGGTGAACTGGAGTTCGCCGAGATCACGCTGGACTGGCCACTGGTGCCGTTCGGCCGGGTCGCCGAGGTCGACGAGGCGTCCGGCACCGAGGACCAGATGATCGAGGCGCTGGGCGACGCGGAGATCTGCCTCACCCAGATGGCGCCGCTGACCCGCCGGGTCATCGAGGCGTGCCCGAACCTCAAGCTGATCGGCATCGGCCGCGGCGGACCGGTCAACGCGAACCTCGAGGCGGCGGCCGAGCACGGAGTGACCGTCTGCTACGCGCCCGGCCGCAACGCCGGCGCCACCGCCGAACACACGCTCGGCATGATCCTCGCCGCCGCCCGCCGTATCCCGCAGACCCACGCCGACCTGACCGCCGGCCAGTGGCGAAGCGACTACTACCAGTACGACGAGGTCGGCATCGAGCTGGCCGGTAGCACGGTGGGGCTCGTGGGCGGTGGCGCGGTCGGCCACCGGGTCGCCCAGATGCTCGCCGCCCTGGGCGCGCGGGTGCTCATCCACGATCCGTACCTGAGCGAGACCGCCGTCGGCGAACTGGTCTCCCTGGACGAACTGCTGTCCCGCGCGGACGTCGTCACGCTGCACGCCCGCGTCACGCCGGAGACCAAGGGGATGATCGGCGCGCCGCAGATCGCCGCGATGCGGCCCGGCGCCATCATCGTCAACTGCGCGCGCGGCGCCCTGCTCGACTACGAGGCCGTCTGCGACGCGATCGAGGGCGGCCACCTGTTCGGCGCCGGGTTCGACGTCTTCCCGGAGGAGCCGATCCCGGCGGAGTCACGGCTGCTGTCCACGCCGGGCATCGTGCTGACCCCGCACCTGGCCGGCGCCAGCCGCCAGACCGCCGCGAACGCCGCCCGCATCCTCGCCGAAGACGTCGCCCGCTACCTGCGCGGCGAGCCACTGGCCCACGTCGCGAAGGCCTGACCGGCCGCCCGGGACGTGTCCGGCGGATCCGCCCGCCGGACACGCCCGGCGCTGACGTTCACGCGCCGGCGTGCAGGGCGGCGCCCCGCCCCACCGGGTCAGGACAGGCTGTTCCGCAGGTTCGTGACGCGGGTACGGGCGGCGTCGAACGCGCTCTGGCCGAGCTGCCCGCCGCGCAGGGCGTTGGCGAGACCGGTGACCGCGCTCTGGGCGTAGCCCGGGTCCTCCCCGCAGACGAGCAGGAGGTCCATGCCGGCCTTCGCGGCCGAGACCGCCCGCTGCGCCGTGGTGCCGAAGTTCGCCAGCGCGCCGGCGACGAGGGCGTCCGTGATCGTCACGCCGGTGAAGCAGAGCCGGCCGCGCAGTTCGTTCTGCACGATGGTCGGCGACAGACCGGCCGGCAGTTTGGCGTCCAGCGCCGGGTAGATCGCCCACGACAGCATGACGAGGTCGACGCCGGCGCTGATCGCCGGGCCGTACGGCGCCTCGTCGATGGACCGCAGGTTCGACGCCGAGACGTTCAGCGTGACCGGCGCGTTGTCGGTGTTCTGCGTCTTGCTCGCGGCGCCCAGGCCGGGGAAGTGCTTGGCGGTCGCCGCGACGCCGGTCGCCTGCTGGGCCCGGATGAACGCGCTGCCGCACTGGCCGCAGACCGTGGGGTCCTTGCTGTAGGACCGGCCGTACTGGTCCTCGAAGTCGCCGGCGGTGCGGTACACGTCCAGCACCGGGGCGAGGTTGACGTTCATGCCCACGCTGGCGAGGAGCCGGCCGGCCTGGTCTCCGGCGTCGGTGGCGGCCGCCACCGGGTCGGCGGACTGGCCGATCTGCTTCTCCGACATCGTCGGCCCGCCTGGCAACCGGCGTACCTGGCCGCCCTCCTGGTCGGTCATCAGCAGCAGCGGCGCGGTGACGGGGCTGGACCGGTTGGCCTCCTGGAGGTCGGCGCAGACCGCGGCGATCTGGCTCAGGCTCGAGATGTTGTCGCCGAAGAAGATGACGCCCGCCGCCTGGCCCGCCGCGATGGCGTCCAGCAGGGGCTGCGGCACGGTCGTGCCGGAGTAGGAGTAGATGACCCGCTGCCCGGCCTGCTGCTCCGGTGTCAGGGTCACCGCGGGCCGTACGCTCCGGCCCGCCGCGCGTGCGGTGCCGGCCATACCGAGGGTGGCGAAGGCCGCGCCGGCTCCGGTGAGCAACGCGCCGCGCCTGGTCATGGAGTTGTCGTGCATCTCATGTCCGCGCGCCGGGTCTCGCGTGACGGCCGGGCGCGCTGCCTCTCTTCCTGTCCGAGGGTTCGCCGCGGTGGCGGGGGAGTCCGGCCTGCGCCGGGGACCGCCGGCCGGGCGCGCCCGCGGACGCGCCCGGCCGGGTTCGGCGCTGTGCCGCTCAGCCGTTGGCGAGGGCCTTGACGCGCGTGATGTCGCCGTTGAAGTAGTCCTGGTCGCCGGGGAAGGTGCCGCTGTCGGCGAACTGCCAGATGGTCTGGTAGCCCCAGTTGTACGGCATCGGGCCCGGGGATCCGTTGTAGTTGGCGAGCATCAGCGGGTTGGTGGAGGAGAAGTCGCCGGTGTTGCCGGTGCACTGGCTCCACCAGCTCGTCGCCGTGTAGATGACCGGCCAGCGGCTGGTCTTGGCGTGGTACTCGTTGCTGAAGGAGAGAATCCAGTTGACCATCCCGGACGCCGACAGCCCGTAGCAGGCCGCGCCGTAGGGGTTCCACTCCATGTCGAGCATGCCGGGGAACGTCATGCCGTCCTTGGACCAGCCGCCGCCGTGGGCGACGAAGTAGTCGGCCTGAGCGGCGCCCGAGGAGGTGTTCGGCGTGGCGAAGTGGTAGGCGCCGTGCACGATTCCCGCGTAGTACGCGCCGGTGTACTGCTGGCTGAAGTACGGATTGGTGTACGTCGTCGACTCGGTCGCCTTGACGTAGGCGAACTTCGCGCCGTTGGCGGCGACGGTGGACCAGTCGACGTTGCCCTGCCAGCCGCTGACGTCCAGGCCCGGGGTCTGGGCGACGTTGGGCCGGAGGACCGCCCGGCCCGACCCCGGCTCGTGCCTGGCGACCTGGGAGCCCAGCCAGTCGCGCTCGGGGTGGGTGACGGGGTCGGGGGCGGCGGAGGCCGCCTGGACGCCGGTGAACAGCGCGCCGCAGAGGGCGACGGCGGCGGAGAGCGCCGTGAGACGCGACGTACGCGCCGTACGGGGGGAGCGCTTGAGTGGTGACACGTGATCCTCCAAGGAGGGGCCTGGGGACTTTCCGTGTACTCCGCGGGGGACGCTCGCGCTGTCGGTAGCGGTGGCGGGGGGACCGCGGATCGGGGCGGGCGGGGATGGCTCCTTTCGGGCTCGGAGTGCCCACTGGTAGTAGATAACTTGCGCCGCTACCCTAGAAAAGGTGGAAAAGTACCCCAACTGGTGCGGTCGAATTGGCGAGATCTCGCGTCTCTCCCGGTCACAGCGGTCCGAGCGAGGATGCGACGTCGATAGAGTGCGCCGGTGACTCCCCACCGATCCCCCCGCGTGCTCGTGATCCAGAACGCGGAGCGCAGCGGACCCGGCCGACTCCCCGGATGGTGGGAGGAGATGGGGCTCCAGGTCGTGGTGGTCCCCGGCGCCGAGACCCCGGCCACGCCGGAGGGCTTCGACGCGGTCGTCCTGCTCGGCGGCGGCTTCCTGCCCGACGACGACCGGCATGCCCCCTGGCTGCCGGTGGAGCGTGCGCTCACCCGGCGCGCGGTGGCCGACGGCGTTCCGTTGCTGGGCATCTGCCTGGGCGCTCAGGTGCTGGCCGCGGTGACCGGAGGCACGGTGCGCGGCGACCACGGCCGGCCGGAGCGCGGGTCGTGCCGCGTCTCGCTGCGCCCTGAGGCGGAGACCGACGTCCTGTTCGCCGGGCTGCCTCGCGAGATCCGCGTCATTCAGAACCACCGGGACCAGATCACCGAGCTGCCCCCGGGCGTCGTACGACTCGCCGAGAGCGAAGCCTGTCCGGTGCAGGCGTTCCGGGTGGGGGAGCGCGCCTGGGGCGTGCAGTTCCACCCTGAGGCCGGCGCCGATCGCCTCGACCACTGGGACGAAGCGGCCCTCGCCGACGCCGGACTCGACCTCCGGGCGCTTCGCGCCGAGGCCGAGAGGGCCGAGCCGCAGTCGGCGCGGAACGCGAAACGCCTCGCGGCCAACTTCGCCGAAGTCGTACGCCGGGCCGCCGGCGAACCCTCCGATCGCCTCGTCGACGTCCGCGGCGATCTGTCGTAGGGCGCTCGTCGATCGCGCCCGCGGCGTGGCGGGAGCGCGCCTCGGACCGGCGTGTCGTGCTGGTGCCCCGCCCACGCCCGAGATCGCCCCGCTGATCGCCGACTTCCTCGACCGCCTTCGGGGCCGGGGCGATAGAGCGAGCCTATAGGCGTCTAGTTTAGTCACATATTACCTATTAATAGTGTTATGCGCTGATTAAGGAGGGATGATGGCAATTACGGCTGTCCCGAGGTAACCAATCGTGGACTGTCGTGTTTCGGGCTCTATGCCATTCCGATCCAAAGGAGGCGCAGCTGTGTCGAGGAAAGCGTCCGTTTGCGGCCTGGCGGCCGCGGCAGTGGCGAGCGGTCTCCTCCTGGCCTCGCCTGCACACGCCCAGACCCGTACGACGGCCCCGGCCGGTGGGCAGATCACGTCCGCCACGGCGGGGGACCTCAGCTCCGTCCTGCCCGGTCAGGACGGCCGGCGGAGACGCGAGCGTATGCGCAGGGAGCGCGAGATGCGCAGGGAGGAACGCCTGCGCGGCCGGCAATTCCCGCGTGAGCGCCGGGTCACCAGAGAGTTCCCGCGCGAGCGCGGGACCTTCAGGGAGTTCCCCCGCGAGCGCGGCGGCGTGTCCGCGACCACCGGACGGGTCCGCGCGACCACCGGCGAGGAGCGCGGCCGGATGGAGTTCCCGCGCGAGCGCGGCATCACCGAGAGGGAGCGCCCCGGACGGGAGGAGCGCGGTCGGCTGGAGATTCCGCGTGAGCGCGGCATGACCCAGTCTCAGCGGCAGTCCCAGTCCCAGATCCAGGGGACGCGGGGCGGGCTGGAGGAGCGCGGCCGGCCGGAGTTCCCGCGTGAGCGCGGCATGACCCAGTCTCAGCGGCAGTCCCAGTCCCAGTCCCAGGGGACGCGGGGCGGGCTGGAGGAGCGCGGCCGGCCGGAGTTCCCGCGGGAGGGCGGCCGAGAGGAGATTCCGCGTGAGCGCGGCATGACCCAGGCCCAGTCCCAGGAGCAGTCCCAGTCTCAGGGCCAGGGCCTGGAGGACTAGGAAACGCGACCGAGGCCGAGTGACCAGGGGAACTCCGAAGCGGTATCCGGTCCCCTGCGATTCGAGGGCACAGGCGGCGCCTGTGCCCTCGTCCTGTGCGAGACCCGCGCGGTTCCGCGCCGCCGAGCGATAGGCATGACCTATCTTCGGCCTGAGAGCGCCCCGCTCATCCCCGCCTTCCGGGACCGCGCAGGGGCGTCGGCGTCCCGTCGAATGGGCGTGAAATCAACGGATTTCAACACCACGATGGGCTGATTTCAACAAGGTCGCCACTGTATTGACGCGATCGACCAGACTGCTTACTGTCGCGTCAACATCTAGATGTCCCCGCCATCGAGTCTGCCGCGCCGGCACCGCAGACGAATCGCTCTCCTTCGCCCCTGGAGCCGTCCGCTATGCGCAGACACCGCCCCGCCCTGGGCAGACGCGTCCTGCCATCCATCGGCGCGATCGTCGTCCTCATCCTCGGCCTGTCCGGCCTGACCGGTACGGCGCAGGCCGCCACCTCCCTGCCGTGCGACATCTACGGCGCCGCCGGCACGCCCTGCGTCGCCGCGCACAGCACCGTGCGCGCCCTGTTCGGCGGGTACTCGGGCCCGCTTTACCAGTTGACCCGCGCCTCCGACCACGCCACGCACGACGTGGGCGTGCTGTCGGCGGGCGGCTACGCGAACGCGGCCGATCACGACGCGTTCTGCAACGGGACGACGTGCGGCATCACGAAGATCTACGACCAGACGTCGCTGCGCAACGACCTGACGCCCTCCCCGGCGGGCACGGCCGGCACCGGCGCCGACTCGCCCGCCGACGCGAGCGAGATCGCGGTCACCGCCGGTGGCCACAAGGTGTACGGCGTCTGGATCTCCCCGCAGCACGGCTACCGGCACGCCGTCGGGTCCGGTGTCGCGCAGAACGGGCAGCCCGAGGGGATGTACATGGTCGCCAGCGGCACCCATGTCGGATCCGCGTGCTGCTTCGACTACGGCAACGCCGAAGCGGTCCCCTCGGACACCGGCAACGGCCACATGGACGCCGTCAGCATCGCGACGACCTGTTACTTCACGCCGTGCACGGGCTCGGGCCCGTGGGTCGAGGCGGACCTGGAGAACGGGATGTTCCAGGGCGCCAACGGCTCCAACACCGCGAACCTCGGCAACAACAGCACCTATGTGACCGCACTGCTGAAGAACAACGGCCAGACGACGTACGCCCTGAAGGGCGGCAACGCGCAGTCCGGCGGCCTGTCGACGTGGTGGAACGGCGCGCTGCCGAACCGCGGCGGCTACATCCCGATGCACCAGGAGGGCTCGATCATCCTGGGCACCGGCGGGGACAATAGCAACTGGAACATGGGCACGTTCTTCGAAGGCGTGATGACCTCCGGCTACCCGACCGACGCCGCCGACAACGCGGTGCAGGCGAACATCGTCTCGGTCGGCTACTCCGGCCAGACGAACGTGCCGAACGGCCCGCAGGGCACGATCACCGGTCCGGGTGGCAAGTGCGTCGACGTCATCGCCGACGACACCGGTGCGAACGGTTCCGGGGTCGACCTCTGGGACTGCCAGTCGTACGCCGAGGACCAGCACTGGGAGCACTTCGCGGACAACTCGCTGCGCACCCTCGGCCGCTGCCTGGACGTGACCGGCAACGGCACCGCGAACGGCGCGCAGGTGGAGTTGTGGGACTGCAACGGCGGCGGCGCCCAGGTCTGGCTGCAGCAGGCCGACGGTTCGCTGCGCAACCCGCAGTCCGGGCGCTGCCTGGACTCGCCGAGCGGCGCGACCGCGAACGGCACGCGGTTGCAGATCTATGACTGCAACGGCTCCGCCGCGCAGAAGTTCGCGGTGAACGGCGGTGGCGCGATCGTCGGCCCGGGCGGCAAGTGCGCCGACGTTCTCGGCGACGACACCGGCGTGAACGGCACCGCGGTGAACCTCTGGGACTGCCAGTCGTACGCCGGGGACCAGCACTGGGTGCACCTGTCCAACGGGGCCCTGCGCACCCTCGGCCGGTGCCTGGACATCAACGGCAACGGCACCGCGAACGGCACGCAGGTGGAGCTGTGGGACTGCAACGGTGTGGGCGGTCAGGTCTGGCAGCAGCAGGCCGACGGTTCGCTGCGCAACCCGCAGTCCGGGCGCTGTCTCGACTCGCCGAGCGGCGCGACCGCGAACGGCACGCGGTTGCAGATCTATGACTGCAACGGCTCCGCCGCGCAGAAGTTCGCACTGAGCTAGGCACGCCACGGCGAGGCCCGCCGCGCCGATACGGGCGGGCCTCGCTGAAACGCCGCAAAATGTCCTGAACAGCTCTTTCGAGGCGGATAACGGACGCGAGAGGCTGATGGCGTCAATACCGGGCGAAACGGATGGAGCACCCATGGCCCTGGACGTCAGGTCGGTCCGCGCGGCGTATCCCGCGCTGCGGGACGGCTACGCCTACCTCGACGGCGCCGCCGGAACGCAGGTCCCGGAGCCGGTGATCGAGGCCATCGCGGCGGCGTACCGGGCCGGGATCGGCAACGTCGGGGGAGCCTTTCCGGCGAGCGAACGATCCGACGCGATCGTCGCGGACGCCCGCCGGGCCGTCGCCGACCTGGTCGGCGGCGACCCGCGCGGTGTCGTCCTCGGACCGAACATGACGACGCTGACCTACCGGTTCGCCGCCGCGCTGGCGCGCACCTGGCGTCCGGGCGACGAGATCGTCGTCTCCCGCCTGGACCACGACGCCAACGTACGGCCGTGGACGCAGGCGGCCGAACGCGCCGGCGCGACCGTGCGGTGGGCCGAGGTCGATCTGCCCTCGGGCGAGTTGCCGGCCGAGCAGTACGACGCCCTGCTCGGCGAGCGGACGCGGCTGGTGGCGGTGACCGCCGCGAGCAACGTGCTCGGCACCATGCCCGACGTCGCGGCGATCACCAAGCGGGCGCACGAGGCCGGCGCGCTGACCTACGTCGACGGAGTGCACGCCACCCCGCACACGCCGGTCGACGTGGCGGCCCTCGGCGCGGACTTCTACGCGACCAGCGCCTACAAGTGGTCCGGCCCGCACGTCGGGGCGGTCGTCGCGGCGCCGGACCTGCTGGAGACCGTCCGGCCGGACAAGCTGGCCTCCTCATCGGACGCCGTCCCGGCACGGTTCGAGACCGGTACGGCGGCCTTCGCCGACCTGGCGGGCGTCAGCGCCGCCGTCGACCACCTCGCCGGACTCGACCCGGAGGCCACCGGTGATCGGCGGCAGCGGCTGCTCGCGTCGATGGCGTCGGTCGAACGGCACGAACAGGCCGGGCTCGCCCGGCTGCTCGACGGCCTCGTCGCCCAGCCGCGCGTCCGCCTCCTGGGCGGCCCCCGGCGCCGTACCGCCACCGTGTACTTCACCGTCCAGGGGCACACGCCACGCCAGGTGGCCGAACACCTCGCCGCGCGGAAGATCAACGTCTGGAACGGGCACAACTACGCGTGGGAGGTCACTGCCGCGCTGGGCATCCGTGACCACGGCGGCGCCGTACGTGCCGGGCTCGTCCACTACAACGACCGTTCCGACGTAGACCGCCTCATCGCCGCGGTGGCGGAGCTGCGCTGAGAGGCGGCCGTCAGAAGATCACGCGGTCGGTGTCGCGGGTGCCTTTCGCGTATCGGGTGACCGCCTCCTTGAAGGCCTTGTCCGGGTCGAGGTGGCGGAGTTCCTCGGCGATGAGTTCCGCCGTCGGCCGCCGGTGCAGGGCGACCTGACGGTCCGGCTGGTCGGGCCGGGACAGGATCGCGATCCTGCCGTCCGGGCGGGTCACCGCGATCGGACCGGACCTGGTGGACAGTCGTACGGCGGTGATGCCGGGCCCGTAGGTGGAGCACACCTCACAGGGCACGGACAGCCGGGCGGCGAGCCAGCCGCCGAGCAGTTCGGCGCTCGGGTTGCCGGGCTCGGCCTCGACCTCGGCGGCGGTGATGTCGGTGTCCGGCGGCCCGTCGAGGATGGCCGCCAGCAGCGACCGCCACGGTGTGATGCGCGTCCAGCACAGGTCGGTGTCGCCGGGGGAGTAGGCCGCCGCGAGCCGCCGGAGCGCGTCGAGCGGGTCCGCGGCGCCGGCGGCGTCGGTGACCCGGCGCTGCGCCATGGCTCCGAGCGGGTCGCTGCTCGGCCGTTCGGGCGCGGTGCCCGGCCACCAGATCACGACCGGCGTGTCGGGCACCAGCAAGGGCAGCACCACGGAGTCGGCGTGCTGGGCGACCTCGCCGTACAACCGCAGCAGCACGGTCTCCCCGGGGCCGGTCTCGCCCAGGCGCACCTCGGCGTCGAGCCGGGCCTCCTCCGCGGTGCGGCGCGGAATGACGCCCAGGATCCGGCATGGGTTCTCCCGGGCGGCCTGGGTCGACGCGCGCACCGCGTCGTACTGCGCCGCCTCATCCGTCACGATGACAAGGGTCAGGACCTTGCCGGTGGCCGCTCCGCCCATCCGGTGCCGGGTGGTCGTCAGCGTGGCCTGGATCTTACGGGTGTCGGCGTCAGCGAGCTCGATGATCATTGTGGAGTCGCCTCCCGCCTCGTCACGGGCCGCTCTCGCCTGCTACGCCTTCCATTCTCCCGGTCGCGGGAACCGTGCGGACACCGGGCCTCGGTTACGTCCCGGCGTCGGGAGGATTTCGCCGAAGTTTCACCGGTCCAATGGTGGGGCGGACAACAAATCCCCTGGCCAGCGCATATGCCCGGTGGATCGGGCGGTCGGGCGGCGGCGCTGTTACCGAAATGTTACATCCTGACTCTCTTGACTGGCGTGGCAAACAGGGCCACCGTCTCTCTCTGAGAGCGCTCTCAGGAAACCTTCCCGCCGGTTTCCGACGGCATCCGTCGGACCGTGACCCCCGCCCTGGCGCGGTGCCGTTCGGGCCCGCCCCCGCCAGCCCCGCGCCATCTCCCTCCGCACGAAAGGGAGCCGTATGCACTCCATTTCCCGTTCGGCGGCACGCCGCCGCACACCGCTGCACGTCCTGGCCGCCGTCTGCGCCGGGTTGACGCTCCTCGCCGGCTGCCTCCTCGCGGCCACCCCACGGTCGGCCCGGGCGGCCGCCTGCGGTGGTGACAATGTGGCGCTGAACCGTCCGACGACCGCGTCCTCCACCGAGAACTCCGGCACGCCCGCCTCGGCCGCCGTGGACGGGAACACCGGAACGCGCTGGTCCAGCGCCTTCAGCGACCCGCAGTGGCTGCAGGTCGACCTGGGCTCGTCGCAGCAGATCTGCCAGGTGACGCTCACCTGGGAGGCGGCGTACGGGAAGGCGTTCCAGATCCAGGTGTCCGACAACCCCAGCGCCGGCTGGACCACCATCTACAGCACCACGACCGGCACCGGCGGCACCCAGACGCTGAGCGTCACCGGCACCGGGCGCTACATCCGGATGTACGGCACGGCCCGCGGCACCCAGTACGGCTACTCGCTGTGGGAGTTCGCGGTCTACGGCGGGAGCACGACGACGCCGCCGCCGGACTCCTTCTGGGGCGACACGAGCGGCATCCCGGCCGCCCAGAACGTCCTGATGTTCAAGATCTTGAACCGGACGAACGGCAAGTACCCGGACAGCCAGGTCTACTGGAGCTGGAACGGGCAGACGCACTCGATCGCCGAACAGCCGTACATCGACATGCCCGCGAACTCCGCCGGCCGGATGTACTTCTACCTCGGCTCGCCGACCAGCCAGTACCGCGACTTCATCGAGTTCACGGTCGGCCCGGCGGTGTTCAACGGCAACACCACGCGCGTCGACGGGTTCGGCCTGAAGCTGGCCCTGCGCCTGCACGCCAAGGACGGGTACGACACGCAGGTGGGAGAGGACCAGACGACGTTCGCCGAGGACCGCGCGGCGACCTTCCAGCGGTTCCAGAACGAGGTGCCGACCGAGTTCAAGCACCTGGCCACGGTGCAGGCCCCGTACTACATCCCCGCGCCGGGCAGCGACAGCGCGTTCCGGGCCGGCGGCCAGTACGCGAACTACTTCACGAGCTACGCCCAGTCGGTCGGCGTCAACGAGAGCACCTCGAACATCACCGGCTGCGCGGGCTCACTGGCGAACAACCCGGGCATGTGCGCGGCGCTGAACCGTCACGTCGCCCAGCTGCCCCAGTCGCAGTGGTCCGACCCCACCCAGTACTACAAGGCGGCTCCGGCCAACTACTACGCCAAGTTCTGGCACGACCACGCGATCAACCACCTGGCCTACGGCTTCCCCTACGACGACTACGCCGGCCAGTCCTCCTTCATCTCACACGGAAACCCGCAGTACCTGCTCGTCGCCGTCGGCTGGTGACCGAGCCGCTCCCCGAACCGCAACGGTGACCCCCGCCCACCAACGGGGGCGTACGGCCCGCCCCGTACGCCCCCGGTGAAGGAGCACACATGTATCTCGAACGGCACGTGAGACCCCGCCGCGAGACGCCCCCGGCCACCGGCCGCGCCGCGTGGAAGGGCCGCCTCAGGGCCGTGGCCGGGGCGCTCGTCCTCGCCGTCGGCCTGATCACCCCGGTCGCCACCGCCACCGCCATGCCGGCCGGAGCGGGCGCCGCGGCGCCCGCCACTGTGCCGGCGCCGCCCGCGGGCTTCAGCCTGACCTGGAGCGACGACTTCACCGGCGCGAGCGGCAGCGGTGTGAACACCGGGACCTGGAAGTACGACACCGGACCGGGCAGCGGCTTCGGCACCGGCGAGATCGAGACGATGACCAACAGCACGGCCAACGTCTACCAGGACGGCGCCGGACACCTCGTCCTCAAGGCCCTGCACTCGGGCTCGGACCCGCGCGCGGGCTGGACGTCCGGCCGGATCGAGACCCAGGCCGCGACGTTCGGCGCCCCCGCGGGCGGCGTCGTGATGATGCAGGCCTCGATCCAGCAGCCGAACGTGACCACGGCGAACGGCGCCGGGTACTGGCCGGCCTTCTGGATGCTCGGCTCGACGCTGCGCAGCGGCACCCCGTGGCCGACCTCGGGTGAGGTCGACATCCTGGAGGACATCAACGGCCGGAGCTCGGTGTTCGGCACCCTGCACTGCGGCACCAACCCCGGTGGGCCGTGCAACGAGTCCACCGGCATCGGCAGCGGGGAGCGCGGGTGCTCCGGCTGCCAGACCGGGTACCACACCTACGCCGTGCAGATCGACCGGTCCGTCTCACCGGAGCAGATCCGCTGGTATCTCGACGGCAACAACTACTTCACGCTGAGCGCGAACCGCGTGGACGCCACCACGTGGGCGAACGCCGTCGACCACCCCTTCTTCATCATCTTCGACCTCGCGATGGGCGGCGGCTTCCCGGACGCCTTCGGCGGCGGTCCCAACTCCGCGACCGTGTCCGGCGGCCAGCTGAACGTCGACTACGTGGCCGTCTACAACAAGGCGCCCGGCGGTGGCGGCGGGACCGGCACGAACCTGTCCCAGGGGAGGCCGACGACCGCCTCCTCGACCGAGGCGCCGGGTACCGTCGCGGCGAACGCCACGGACGGCAACACCTCGTCCCGCTGGTCCAGCGCGTTCAGCGATCCGCAGTGGCTCCAGGTCGACCTGGGCGCGGTACACCAGCTCAGCCACGTCGTGCTGAACTGGGAGGCCGCCTACGGCAAGGCGTTCCAGCTTCAGACGTCCAACGACGGCTCGAACTGGACCACCGTCTACTCGACCAGCGGCGGCACCGGAGGCGTGCAGGACGTGAACGTCTCCGGCTCCGGACGCTACGTGCGGATGTACGGGACCCAGCGGGGGACTCCGTACGGCTACTCGCTCTGGGAGTTCCAGGTCTTCGGTTTCTGACCCTCAGGCCGACTCCCGGACGACCAGCTCGGTGGGCAGGGTGACGACGGGCTCGATCTCCGCACCGCCCACCAGGCTCAGCAACTGGCGTGCCATCCGGCGGCCGATCTCGAGGATCGGCTGCCGGACGGTCGTCAACGGCGGATCGGTGTCCCGCGCCAGGTCGGTGTCGTCGAAGCCGATCACCGCGACATCGTCCGGCACCCGGCGGCCCGCCCGCCGCAACGTCTCCAGCGCGCCGCCGGCCATCAGGTCCGACGCGGCGAAGACCGCGTCGAGCTCCGGTTCGGCCGCCAGCAGCCGCCGCATCGCCTCCGCGCCCGAGCCGAAGGTGAAGTCGCCGACCTCCACGACGGGCGGCCGGCCCGCCTCCCGCAGAGCCTCCCGGTAGCCGGCCAGCCGGTCGATCCCCGCGACCATGTCCGGCGGACCGGCGATCGTGGCGATCCGGCGCCGCCCCGAGCCGAGCAGGTGGCGTACCGCCGCGACCGCGCCGCCGTGGTTGTCCACGCCGACGTACGGGACGGAGACGGGACCGAGGGGACGTTCGTTGCACACGACGGGGATTCCGATCCGGGTCAGCACGGCGGGGAGCGGATCGGCGCCGTGCAGCGAGGAGAGCATCACACCGTCGACGTGGCGGGCGGCCACCGACCGCTCGATCCGGTCGTGGCTCGCGGCCGATCCGGCCAGCATCAGCACGAGCTGCTTGTCCGCCGCCTCCAGTTCCTGGCTGATCCCCTGGACGAGACCGGCGAAGAAGCGGTCGGCCGAGAACACGCGGGTCGTCGGCTCGGGCACCACCAGCGCGAACAGGTCGGTGCGCCGGGTCACCAGGGTCCGCGCGGCGTGGTTCGGCACGTAGCCCAGCTCCTCGATGGCGCGTCGCACCGACTCCTCGCTCGCCCGCGTCACGGACAGGCCGTTCACCACGCGGGACACCGTCGCCCGCGACACACCCGCCCGAGCCGCGACGCTCTCCAGCGTCGGCCGCTCGCCCCCTGGCCGCCCCATACGGAAATCCCCTCTCTGCGGGAGCGCGTGCGCCGCCCGCCGGCGTCGGCGCACGCGACGTGGTCATCGTCGTGACCACCGGTGACGGCCGTCAACCCACGGCAGCGCGGATCGGCCGCCGGTGAAACCAGCAGGTGGGAGGGGGCGTTCCGATCGGCGGCCCGGCCGGTCCCGTACGGCTGGGAGCGGGCACTCACGACAGAGCCGCACATCCAATTTTTTCGCATGACTGATCGGAAGATGCAGAGATTTGTCTAGATATTGCGATCGCGTGTCATGGGAGTTACCTTCCCTGTAACACGCTCCACCCCGCCCCCAGCCCCGCCCCGTCACGGCCCTCGATCTGGATCGCCCCACCCGCCGGCGTCCGCACTCGTCCGTGCGGCGGCCTCCGGTGCCCGGCTCCCGCCGCAGCGTGCGCGCGGGCCTCTCCAGGTCCGTGACCTCCCGGGGCCTCACCGAGAGTGAGCCGTACATGTCCGATCAGTACGCGAGACGCCGAACCCGTCTCGGTGCCCTCCTCAGCGGCCTGCTCGTCGCCGCCGGCCTCGTCCTGCTGTCGGCCGGGCCCGCCGACGCGGCCGCGAGCGGCGGTGTCGGCGCGACACTGCCGTACGTCGAGGTCCAGGCGGAGAACGCCACGACCAACGGCACGGTCATCGGTCCGAGCGCGGCCTACAACACGCTGTCCGCCGAGGCCTCCTACCGCAAGGCCGTGACCCTGCAGGGCAGCGGCAAGTACGTCGAGTTCACCACCCCGGTCGCCACGAACTCGATCGTCTTCCGCTACAGCATCCCGGACAGTTCCAACGGCTCGGTCTACACGGCTCCGCTGTCCTTCTACGTCAACGGGACCAAGCAGAGCGACTTCACGCTGACCAACGCGTACAGCTGGTACTACGGCGGCTATCCGTTCACGAACACGCCGGGGAGCAACCCGCACCACTTCTACGACGAGGTGCACCGTCTCTTCTCGACCACCTACCCGGCGGGCACGAAGTTCCGGCTGCAGGTGGACGCGGGGAACACCGCCTCCTCCTACACGATCGACTTCGCCGACTTCGAGAACGTCTCGGGCGCCCTGTCCCAGCCGTCCGGCTCGGTCTCGGTGACCAGTAAGGGCGCCGATCCGACCGGCAGCGCGGACTCCACCGCGGCGTTCAACGCGGCGATCTCCGCGGCGGGGGCCGGTGGCACCGTCTGGATCCCCGAGGGCACCTTCAAGATTCCGGGCCACCTCGTCCTCGACAACGTCACGATCAAGGGCGCGGGCATGTGGCACTCGACGATCGTCGGCGCGGCCCCCGGCTTCTACGGCAACTACGCGCCGAACGGCAGCAGCGGCGTCCACCTCGCGGACTTCGCCATCTTCGGCGACGTCCAGGAGCGCAACGACGGCGCCCAGGTCAACGGCATCGGCGGCGCGCTCAGCAACTCCACCGTCGACCGGCTCTGGATCGAGCACGAGAAGGTCGGCGCCTGGATGGACGGGCCCATGACCAACCTCGTCTTCAGCGGCATGCGGATCCGGAACACGACGGCGGACGGCGTCAACTTCCACGACGGCGTGACCGGCTCGAAGGTGACGGGTAGCGACCTGCGCAACCTCGGGGACGACGGCCTGGCGACCTGGTCAGACACCAACGCCGACGCGAACGACTCGTTCGACCACGACACCGTGCAGTACCCGATCCTCGCCAACGGCATCGCCATCTACGGCGGCCACGACAACACCGTCGCCGACAACCGGGTCATCGACGCCGGCCTCACCCAGGGCGGCGGCATCCACGTCGCGCAGCGCTTCAGCTCGACCCCGCTGGGCCGCACCGACGTGCTGCGCAACACGATCATCCGCTCGGGCAGCCTCGACCCGAACTGGAACTTCGGCGTCGGCGCGCTGTGGTTCGACGCGCGGGACGCGGCGATGAGCGGTCAGGTCAACGTCGACAACATCCTCATCCAGCAGAGCCCGTTCGAGGCGATCCAGTTCGTCTCGGGCTCCAGCATCACCAACGTCTCCATCAACAACGCGACGATCCAGAACACCGGGACCTGGGTCGTGCAGGAGCAGGTCGGCGGCTCGGCCAAGATCACTAACAGCACCGCCACCGGAACGCAGGCGCCCGCTCCGATCTACAACTGCGGCGTCGGCTTCACCCTGACCGACGGGGGCGGCAACTCCGGCGTCTTCGGCTCGACGGGGTGCCAGAACATCACCAACCCCACCTTCCCGCCGTACCTGCCGGACAACGGATCGCTGATCTCGATCAGCCCCACCGCCCTCGGCTTCGGCAGCGTGGCGACCGGCTCCACGAGCGCCGCGCAGAACGTGACCGTCACCAACAGCGGCACCGCCGCCGCCCCGGTCGGCTCGATCACCACGAGCGGTGACTTCGGCCAGACCAACACCTGCGGCAGCTCGATCGCGGCCGGCGCGTCCTGCACGGTCAGCGTCAAGTTCAGCCCGACCGCGGCGGGCTCGCGCACCGGCAACCTGAGCATCACGGCGTCCGGGATCACCAACACCGTCCCGCTGTCCGGCACGGGCGTCGCGCCCGGGCCGATCCTCAGCCCGAACCCGGCGAGCCTGAGCTTCCCCGGCACGCTCGTCGGCCAGTCATCGGCGACGCAGGCCGTCACGGTCACCAACACGGGCACGACGTCGGCCACCGTGTCCGGTGTCAGCGCGAGCGGCGACTACAGCCAGACCAACAACTGCTCGACCCTGGCGGTCGGCGCGTCCTGCACGGTGACCGTGAAGTTCACCCCGTCCGCGTCCGGCACCCGTACGGGCAACGTCACGATCACCGGCAACGCCAACAACAGCCCGACGACGGTCGCCCTGACCGGCAGCGGCATCGGCACCGACACCAACCTCGCCCGCGGCCGGACGGCCACGGCGAGCAGCGAGGTGAACGGCACGCAGACCGCCTCGACCGCGACCGACGGCGACGCCAACACGTACTGGGAGAGCGCGAACGGGTCGTGGCCGCAGTGGCTGCAGGTCGACCTCGGCGCCGCGTACAGCATCGGGAAGGTCACGCTGAAGCTGCCGCCGTCCTCCGCCTGGGGCACGCGCACGCAGACGCTGTCGGTGCTGACCAGCACCGACGGCTCGAGCTTCGGCACCGCCGTTGGCTCCGCGACGTACACGTTCACCTCGCCGACGAACGTGGTGAACATCCCGGTGCCGGCCACCAACGCCCGCTACGTCCGCGTCAACTTCACCGCCAACTCCGGCTGGAACGCCGCCCAGGCCTCCGAGCTCGAGGTCTACCCGAGCGGGAGCTCGTCCGGTGGCTCCGCGACGCTCAGCGCCGCCCCGACGTCGCTGAGCTTCGGGAGCCAGGCGGTGAACACGACCAGCGCGGCGAAGGCCGTGACGATCACGAACACCGGCTCGGCGGCGGCCTCGCTGTCGTCCGTCGTGGCCACCGGCGACTACTCGATGACGAACAACTGCGGCAGCTCCCTGAGCGCCGGCGCGTCCTGCACCGCGAACGTGAGCTTCCGGCCGACGGCGTCCGGTACGCGCACCGGCACGCTGACCGTCAACAGCAACGCCACCAACAGCCCGACGACCGTCGCGCTGACCGGCACCGGTACGGGCGGGACGGCCACCGATCTCGCGGCGGGCAAGCCCACCGGCGAGTCCAGCCACAACGACGTCTACCCGTCGGGCAACGTCACCGACGGCAACCAGGACACCTACTGGGAGAGCGCCAACAACGCCTTTCCGCAGTGGGTCCAGGTCGACCTCGGCTCCGCGCAGAGCGCCGACCGGATCGTCCTGCAACTGCCGGCGTCCTGGGGCGCGCGCACCCAGACGCTGTCCGTCCTCGGCAGTACGAATGGGAGTGACTTCACCACGCTCAAGTCGTCCGCCGCCTACACCTTCGACCCCGCGAGCAACAACACGGTGACCATCCCGATCACCGCGACCACCCAGCGGTACTTCCGGGTCAACGTCACCGCGAACACCGGCTGGCCGGCCGGTCAGATCTCCAGCCTCCAGGTCTGGAACGACTGACCCGACGAGTCGGTCCATCGAGTACTCGGCCCCCGTCAACGACACCTCTCTGCTCGCCGCGGTTCGGCACAGAGAGGTGTCGTTGACCGTACGGTCCCTTCCTCTCAGGGGCGGGCGGGTTCGATCACACCGAACCACCGCCGCACGGCCGTCCGGAGTCCTTCCAGTTCCGTGGGATCTGGGTGGGGCGATGCGGATGCCCAGGCCACGTAGCAGTCCGGGCGAAGGAGCAGGGCGGTGGTCGCTGAGCTCTGAGGGCGCGCGGTGACGATATCGACTTGGTCGTGCCACAGGGCGAGCGTCTCCGCCGGCGATGCTCCTTCGGTCAGGTCGAGCAGCAGGGGGCGTGCGGTTCTGGTCAGCTCGGCCAGCCGGACCGGCCCGGTCGGGGTGTGCAGTTCCAGGTCCGGGGCGAACCGGCCGATCAGCGGGTGCGCCTCGGGTTCGCCCATGTCGTAGCGGACGTCGGCGCCTGCGATGAGTTCGGCGAGGCGCTGCACGGTGCTCTGGTCGCGGAGCAGTTCGGTGAACAGCTCGCGCAGTCCGGTGACGTCGCCGCCGGGGGCGATCAGGGCCGACTGCGCCTGCGCGTTCAGGATCATGCGGTGGGCGGCCGCTCGCCGCTCCGTCTCGTAACTGTTCAGCAGCGCGGGCGGGGCGCTGCCACGGAGCACGGTGGCGAGTTTCCACCCGAGGTTGACCGCGTCCTGCAGGCCGAGGTTGAGCCCGGGCCCTCCTCCCGTGGCGGCGTACACGTGGGCGGCATCACCGATCAGGAACACCCGGCCGTCGCAGAAGCGTTCGGCGAGTCGGGTGTTGCCGCCGGTCAACCGGCGCAGCACGTGCGGTCCTTCACCGTCGGGGGGACCGAGTGGCACGTCGACGCCGAGCACGCGGCGGATGCTCGCCCGCAACTCATCAAGGCCCATTGGAGCGTCGGTCTCGGGCTGGTCCCACTCTGTGGTGCTGACCAGCGGCGGGTGGCCGGGCATCGGCGCGTAGGAGAACCCGCCGCGTTCGGTGCGGTGGGGCAGGAACGGCAGAACAGCGCCGTGGCCGGGTACGTTCAGCGCGCCGGTGGCGGGATCGACCAGCTCCGCCGGGACCGTCGCGTGCGCTGTGCGGACGGTCATCCGGTCGTAGGTGACGCCGGGGAATCCGATGCCGGAGAGCTTCCGCGTGGCGCTGTGTGCCCCATCCGCGCCGATGAGATACCGGGCCCGCAGAGGGTATGCCCCGCTCGGACCCGCGACGTCGACGGTGACCGCGTCGTCGTCCTGCGACAGGCCGACGACCTCGTGTCCCCGCCGGATCTCCACGCCCAGTTCGATGGCGCGCTCCTGCAGGACCTGCACGATGCGTCGTTGCGGCACCGGCAGGGCGTGAACGGGGCTGTCGTCCAGCAGGCTCAGGTCCAGGCCCATCGCGCCGAACATGAAGTATCCGGAGTTCGGCTGCGGCGGTCCCGGACTACCGCTGAGACGTTCGTACAGCCCCCGGCGGTCGAGCATCCTCACGACCTGGCCGAGCAATCCGTTCGCCTTCGGTTCCTCGCTCGGCTCCGGTAGCCGCTCCAGCACCACGGGCCGGACCCCGGCCAGGCTCAGTTCGCAGGCCAGCATCAGCCCGTTCGGACCGCCGCCGGCGATGACGACATCTGTGATCATGAGTCTCCTCGGTTGCCTACCTAAGATTTAAGGTACATGTCGTACCTTAAACTCGCTGATGCAGAGCTGGCAATCAAGAAGGATGAGTACGGTCAGTACCGTTCATCGGAAGATCCGACGCAGCGGAAAAGCGGGCCGAGCCGCGGAGTGGCTCCCGGTCAGGCGGTCATCCCGCGGACCGCACCCTGTCCCGGGGGTGGGTGGCGGCGAATGCGGGGACCAGCCAGCGGCGGAGGAAGGGCCGCGGATCCTCGGCGGCCGTCCGCCGGTGCTGCGGGCCGGGGATGTAGGAGTGCAGCAGGCGTAGCAGGAACTCGGCCAGGCCGCTCAGTTCAGCGTCGTCGTAGCCGTGCGCCGGCCAGTCGATCGAGAGGCGTTCCAGCAGCTCACGGGTGAGGCGGATGGCGATCGGCGACAGCATCTCGGCGCCGAAGCTGGCCGTGCGGCCGGTGGCGAGCAGCAGGCCGACGTGCGGCTCGACGGGCACCCGTTCGATGGTGAACGCCAGGGCCTCGACGAGGATGTCGGCGGGCTCGGTGAACGGGGCGACGTGCGCGATCAGCCGGTCGGTGAACTCGTCGGCGGCGGCCAGCGAGGTGGCTTTGATCAGCTCCTCGATGTTGCGGTAGTACCGGTAGATCGTCGCGCGGGTGACCCCGAGCTCCTCGGCGACGTCGGTCAGGCCGGTCTTGCGGGCGCCGTACCGGTCCACGCAGCGGGCGGTCGCGTCGATGATGCGCCGGCGCGCCTCATCGTCGCTCTTCGGCGGATCGCCCCGCCACCCGTGCGTGCGCATGGCCCCCATTTCACCAGACCGGCCGGAACGGCGTCGATCACGTCACTCGGCCTTGACAGTACATGTTTTCAGAATATGTACTCTCGTATGCCGGGCAGTCCCGCACGGGGAGAGAAGCGAGCCCTGGAGCAGTGATGAAGACGGTTTCCGGAGGTCCTGACCACCTCGAGGAGTTGCGCACCGACCCGATCGCCCTGATGCGCCGCGTTCGGGAGGAGTGCGGCGACGTCGGCCGGTTCATGCTGGCGGGGCGGCCGGTCGCCCTGCTGTCCGGCGCGGGGGCCAACGAGTTCTTCTTCCGGGCCCCGGAGGAGGACCTCGACCAGGCCGAGGCCTACCCGTTCATGACGCCGATCTTCGGCGAGGGCGTGGTCTTCGACGCCACGCCGGAGCAGCGCCGCGAGGCCCTGCACAACCAGGCCCTCAAGGGCGCGTACTTAAAGGGGCATGCCGCCACCATCGCCGCCGAGGTCGAACGTATGGTCGCCCCCTGGGGCGAGTCGGGGCGGATCGACCTGCTCGACTGGTTCGCCGAGCTGACCATCTACACCTCGTCCGCGTGCCTGATCGGCAAGAAGTTCCGGGACCGGCTCGACCGGCGCTTCGCCGAGCTGTACCGCGATCTCGAGCGCGGCACCGATGCCATCGCGTACGTCGACCCGTACGCGGACATCGAGAGCTTCCGCCGCCGCGACCGCGCGCGGCTCGCCCTGGTCGAGTCGGTGCGGCAGATCATGGACTCGCGACCGCCGCGACCACCGCGCGAGGACCGCGACCTGCTCGACGTACTGATGTCGATACGCGAGCGGGACGGCACGCCGAAGTTCACCGCGGACCAGGTCACCGGGATGTTCATCTCGATGATGTTCGCGGGCCACCACACCAGTTCGGGCACCGCGGCCTGGACGCTGATCGAGCTGCTGCGCCATCCGGACGTCATGCGGGACGTGGTCGCCGAGCTCGACGACCTGTACGCGGACGGCTCGGAGATCAGCTTCCAGGCGCTCCGGGAGATCCCCCGCCTGGAATCGGCGATCAAGGAGGCGCTGCGGCTGCACCCGCCGCTGATCCTCCTGCTGCGGGTGGCGAAGACCGAGCAGCGGGTCCTCGGCGAGACGATCCCGGCCGGGACGATGGTCGGCTGCTCGGTGGCGGTCTCGAACCGCATCCCGGCCGACTTCCCCGACCCCGACGCCTTCCGGCCGGAACGGTACGGGAAGGGCCGCGAGGAGGACCTGGTCAACCGGTGGACGTGGGTGCCGTTCGGCGCCGGGCGGCACCGGTGCGTCGGCGCCGGCTTCGCGATGATCCAGCTCAAGGCGATCTTCTCGGTGCTGCTGCGCGACTGGGAGTTCGAGCTCGCCCAGGATCCCGGCTCGTACCGGAACGACCACAGCAAGATGGTCGTCCAGCTCGCCCGGCCGTGTGCCGTCACCTACCGGAAGAGGCGCTCGTGAGGATCGAGGTCGACCTGGACCTGTGCCAGGGCCACGCGATGTGCGAGCTGGAGGCACCCGACCTGTTCGCGGTCGAGCGCCGGGGCAAGGTCCGCCTGCTGGATCCGGAGCCTCCCGAGGACGCCCGTGCCGAGGCCGAGGCGGCCGTGCGGTACTGCCCCACCGGAGCCCTCACCCTCAAGCCCACCACGCCCTGACACCGAGGAGGTCGGCATGGCGGGTCACTCCCGCGACGAACTGGACGACATGGTCCGGCACTGGCTCGAGACCAACCGGCGCTGCGAGGAGATCGGCGACTGGCGCCCGCTCGCCGAGCTGTACACCGAGGACGCGACGTACGGCTGGAACGTCGGCCCCGACCAGGACTTCATGGCCGTCGGGCGCGAGGAGATACGCGAACTGGCCCTCGGCAGTGAGATGGGCGGCCTGGACGGCTGGTCCTACCCGTACCAGAGCATCCTCATCGACGAGCGCAAGGGCGAGGTCGTCGGGTTCTGGCGGCAGGTCGCCGACGCGCGCCGTTCCGACGGCGGCCCGTACGAGGTCGCGGGGATCGGCGGTAGCTGGTTCCGGTACGCGGGGGACCGGCAGTGGAGCTGGCAGCGGGACTGGTTCGATCTCGGCAACGTCACCTCCCTCTTCGTCGAGATGATGAAGGCGGACGCCCTGTCGGACGGCATGCGCAGACGCCTGGACCGCGTCGCCGCGGGCGGCCCGATCCCCGGCTACTACAAGCGCGGCCAGACCCCCGTGCCCCTTTGGTGAGCCGACTCCCCGGCCCAGGAGGACGTCCATGCCCGAACAGCCCGTCAACGACGCCATCAACCTGACCAGCGGCGACTTCTGGGGCCGCGACCCCCACGCGGAACTGCGCTGGATGCGGGAGAACGCACCCGTCTACTGGGACCCGAACAGCCGGACGTGGGGCGTCGCGAGCTACGCCGACGTCAAGTCCGTCTCCCGCCGGCCGGACGTCTTCTGCAGTGGCGAGGGCATCCGCCCGGACACCTCCAACCTGCCGATGATGATCGACATGGACGATCCCGAGCACAAGCTCAGGAGGAAACTGGTCAGCGCCGGATTCACCCCACGGCGGGTCGCGGCGCAGCGCGCGTACCTGCGGCGGATCTGCGACGAGATCATCGACTCCGTGTGCGAGCGCGGCGAGTGCGACTTCGTGCACGACATCGCCGCGCAGCTCCCGCTGATCGTCATCGGCGACGCGCTCGGGTTCCCGCGCGAGGAGCGCGAGTCGCTGCTCACCTGGTCCGACGACATGCTGCGCGCCCTCACGGGCGGCGACGACCCCGGGCTGCTGGAGCACGCCACCCGGGCGTTCACGGGCTTCACCGAGTTCGCGTCGAGCACCATCGCCGACCGGCGCGCCTGCCCGCGCGACGACCTCATCAGCGTGCTGATCAACGCGACGGTGAACGGCGAGCGCCTCGACCACGAGTCGCTCATCCAGGAGTCCCTGCTCATCCTGATCGGCGGGGACGAGACCACCCGGCATGTCATCTCCGGTGGCGCGTGGCAGCTCTTCCTCCATCCCGAGCAGCGGCAGAAGCTGGTCGACGATCCGGCGCTGATCCCGACCGCCGTGGAGGAGATGCTCCGTTGGGTCTCGCCGATCAAGAACATGGCGCGCACCGCGACGCGCGACACCGTGCTGCACGATCGGCGCATCGCCGAGGGCGACAAACTCCTCCTGCTGTACCCGAGCGCGAACCGGGACGCACGGGTCTTCCCCGACCCGGACGTGTTCGACGTCACGCGCACGCCGAACGAGCACCTCGCCTTCGGGAACGGCCCGCACTTCTGCCTGGGGAACAGCCTCGCGCGGCTGGAACTGACCGTCCTGTTCGAGCGGCTGCTCCTCCGCCTGCCGGACCTGGAGCCGGTCAGTTGGGAGGAGCCCGCCCACCGGCCCGCGAACTTCGTGTCCGGGTACGAGGCCCTGCCGGTGCGCTTCACGCCCGTACGCCGCTCGGCCGCGTGACCCGACCGCATGAACCTCGGCGCGTCGGCCCGACCGCGTGAACCTCGGCGCGTGACCCGACCGCGTGCGCCGCACCGCGTCAGCCGCGTAGCGGCCGGCGCGTGCGGAACCGGAAGTCCGCGCCGGTGCTGAGCCTGGCGAGCCCGACCTCGGGCGGTTCGGGCACGGGCTCGGCGCCCGGTTCCACCGTGACCTCGAAGGCCACCCGCTCGCCCGCGCGTACGGCGGTGTGCCGCACCCGCGCCCGTGGCTCGCCGCCCCGCACGAGCGCGCCGAACGCCGCCGGACCGTGCCGTTCGTCCTCCAGGGGTGCCAGCCACGTACGCCCGTCGGGCTCGGCGGTCAGCGGGCACTCGCGCAGCGCGAACCGCAGGCGGTCCGGCGCGAGCCGTTCGCAGGCGATGTCGGCGTAGCCGGTGGGCGCCAGCATCGGATGCACCCGCAGCAGCCGGGCGACGCCCCCGACACCGCCGCCGATGCGCAGCGCGCGCCGCAGCCGCCCCGAGGTCAGCGCGCCGAGGCCGGCGAGCATGCGCGGCGTGAAGGAGCGGGCGACGTCGGCGCCGAGGCGCTGCTCGACGGCGATCAGGAAGCTGCGGAACAGCAGGTGGCTCTGGATCGCGACCTCGCCGAGCGCGACCCGCAGCGCGGTGTGCGACAGATCCTCGAACTCGAACCCGGGGTCGAACGGCCCGCCGTAGTCGGGCCGGCCACCGGGCTCGGCGCCCTGGACCGGCGGAGGCGCGGGCAGGGTCACGCCCGCCGCCAGCGACGCCTGGACGAGCGGCAGGTTCGGGTGCGGGCACGCAGGGGGGCCGTGGTCGTCCACGAAGACGCTCCACCGGCAGTGCGGCCACCGGTCGGCGGGGACCCGCGGCGGCCGGTGCACCGGCCGCACCTTGGCGTGCGGGTTGACCGCGCCCGCGGTCGCGTCGAAGGTCGGGTCCTCGATGGTGTGGCACATCCCGCGGACGAAGTCCTCGCCCATCGGCTCCACGTCCAGCAGCGCGCCGCACGAGGCGAGGAAGAACTCGCCCTTCGCCGCGTCGTGCAGCCGGTAGCGGAAGTCGAGGAACTGGTGCGGCGCGCCGATGTCCAGCTGCATGTTCTTGAAGATGACGTCGACGCCGGTGCCGCCGAAGCCCAGCGCGCGCCGCACTCGCGGCGCGTACACCGGGCTCGCCGCCATCCACTCGTCGATCGCGACCTGCTGCATCGTCTCCCGGTCGACGTGCTCGAGCACCAGCGGCATGCCGATCCGGTCCTGCAGATGCCCGTGCAGCAGCCACTCACGGCCCAGCGCGCACAGCTCCCGCCGGCCGAGCCGGTCGATCGTGAAGGTGCGGTCGGACTGCTGCGCCTCTCCCGCCATCCCGGGCTCCCATGTTGAGCGAACGCTTGGTCAAAATTACAGCGGCGAGACCTTGTACGCCATCACTTACCGAACTACTGTCTGGACACGTGTCCAGTGACGCGATGACGGAGGCGACCCGGCGGCGACTGACCGACCGCCAGGCCGACACGGTGCGCCGGCTGACCGACGCGGCGGTCGAGGAGGTCCGCCGGACCGGCGTCGACGGGCTGACCGTCCGCAACGTCGCGCGCCGCGCCGGCGTCGCGCCCGCCACCGCGTACACCTACTTCACGTCGAAGAACCACCTGATCGCCGAGGTGTTCTGGCGGCGGCTGAACACGCTGCCGCCGGTCGACCCCGCGCGGGAAGGGGCGCGGGAGCGGGTGATCGAGGTGCTGCGGGAGATCACCTTCCTGGTCTCCGACGAACCCGAGCTCGCCGCCGCCTGCACGACCGCGCTGCTCGGCACCGACCCCGACGTGCGGGAGCTGCGCCGGCGCATCGGCGTGCTCATCCGCCGCCGCCTCCAGGCCGCGCTCTCCCCGGAGGCCGACGAGCGGGTGCTGGGCGCGCTGGAGTTCGCCTACGCGGGCGCCCTCGTCCACGCCGGCATGGGTTACACGTCCTACGCGCAGATCGCCGACCGGCTCGCTGAAGTGGCCGGACTCCTGCTGTGAGGTGACCGCCGTGGCCTCTACCCTCGAGGTCTCCTACAACCCCTACGACTACGCGATCCACGAAGACCCCTATCCTGCGTACGCGCGGCTGCGCGCGCACGCTCCGCTCTACCGCAACGACGAGCTCGACTTCTGGGCGATCTCCCGCCACGCCGACGTGGCCGCCGCCTTCCGCGACCACGAGCGGTTCTCCAGCGCGAACGGCGTCTCCCTCGATCCGAGCGCGTGGGGCCCGGCCGCGCACCGGACCATGTCCTTCCTGGCCATGGACCCGCCCACCCACACGCGAATGCGGTCCCTGGTCTCGAAGGGCTTCACGCCGCGCCGCGTGCGCGAGCTCGAAGGCGACATCCTGCGGCTGACCCGCCGCCACCTCGAACCCGCGCTGGCCAGGGGCGAGTTCGACGTGGTCGCCGACTTCGCCGGCCGGCTCCCGATGGACGTCATCTCGGAGCTGATGGGCGTCCCGCAGGCCGACCGCGACGAGTTACGGCGGCTCGCGGACCTCGTGGTCCACCGCGAAGAGGGCTTGGGCGACGTGCCGCCCGCCGGCATGGAGGCCGCGCTCACGCTGGCCGTGTACTACCAGGACCTGGTCGCCGAACGCCGCCGCAGGCCGGGCGCCGACCTGACCTCCGCGCTGCTGGCAGCCGAGGAGAGCGGTGACCGGCTGAGCGAGCAGGAGATCATCGCCTTCCTCTTCCTCATGGTCGTGGCGGGCAACGAGACCACGACCAAGCTGCTCGCCAACGCGCTCTACTGGGGCCGGCGGAACCCCGCGCAGCTCGCCAAGCCGCTGGCCGACCCCGCGCGGGTCGTCGCCTGGCGGGAGGAGACGCTGCGGTACGACACGTCGAGCCAGATGATCGTCCGTACGGTCGCCCGGGACACCGAGCTGTACGGCCGGGTCGTGCCGGCGGGCGCGCGGATGCTGCTGCTCGTGGGCTCGGCCAACCGCGATCCGGCGGTCTTCGCCGACCCCGACACCTACGACCTGGAGCGCGACACGTCCGCGCTGATCAGCTTCGGTGGCGGCCGTCACTTCTGCCTGGGCGCCAACCTGGCACGCCTCGAGGCTCGGATCGCCTTGACCGAGTTCGTGCGCCGCGTGCGCGCGTACGAGATCGACGCCGCGAACGCGGTGCGCGTGCACTCGATCAACGTACGGGGGTTCGCCGCCCTGCCCATCGCGGTGACCCTGCGCTGACGTCCACCGATCACCTTCCAGGGAGTCCGCGATGCCCCGGTTCGCACCTCATCCGCAGCGCCGCCCGGCACTGATCACCGGCGCCTCCTCCGGGATCGGCGCCGCCACCGCCACCCTCCTCGCGGCCTCCGGCCATCCGGTGACCCTCGGCGCGCGCCGCGCGAACAAATGCGAGGAGATCGCCGCGACCATCCGCGCGAGCGGCGGCGAGGCCCTCGCCTGCGCGCTGGACGTCGCCGACTCCGACTCGGTCAAGGGCTTCGTCTCGGCCGCCACCGAGGCGTTCGGCGACCCCGAGATCGTGATCTCCGCGGCGGGCGACCTCGACGCCACGCGCGTTCACGAACTCGACTCCGAGGCGTTCGCCGCGCAGCTCCAGGTCCATCTCGTCGGGGCCCATCGTCTGGTCTCCCACGTGGTGCCCGGCATGGTCGCTCGCGCGCGCGGCGACATCGTGTTCGTCTCCTCCGACGTCGTGCGGGTGCCGCGCACCCGCATGGGCGCGTACGTCGCCGCCAAGAACGGAGTGGAGGGCATGGCGCGCGCGATGGCGATGGAGCTGGAGGGCACCGGCGTCCGCGCGTCAGTCCTCCGGCCGGGCCCGACCATGACCGGAATGGGGATGAGCTGGGACGCGGAGACCACCGGCGCCGTCCTGGAGGACTGGGTGAAGTGGGGCGTCGCCCGCCATCCGTACTTCCTGCGGCCGGAGGACGTCGCCACGGCGATCGCCACCGTCGTGCACACGCCGCGCGGCACCCACCTGACGCTGGTCGAGGTCCAGCCCGAGGCCGCGGTCGAGAAGAACAAGGGAGATCGATGAATTCGCTGGACGACTGGCGGGAGAGCCCGTCCCCGCTCCTGATCGACGGAGAACTCGTCCGTGCCGACCGGAGCTTCGCGACGATCGACCCGGCCACCGAGGAGACCATCGGGGCCGCCTCCGACGCCACGCTCGCCGAGCTGGACCAGGCGATCGCCGCGGCCCGCCGCGCGTTCGACGAGTCCGGCTGGGCGGCCGACCTCCCGTTACGGGTCCGCTGCCTGCGTCAGCTCCACGACGCGCTGGTACGCCACGGCGACGAGCTGCGCGACCTGACGGTACGCGAGGTCGGGGCGCCGCGGTTCCTGACGTACGGAGCGCAGTTCGACGCGCCCGTCGCCGACCTCCTCTGGTTCGCGCGGCGCGCCGAGGAGTACGAGTGGACCCGCGACCTCGGCCGTGCCGCGCCGATGGGCATGGTCAGCGACCGTCAGGTGGTGCGCGAACCGGCGGGCGTGGTCGGCGCCGTCACGCCGGGGAACTTCCCGCACCAGATCAACCTGGCCAAGCTCGGGCCCGCGCTGGCCGCGGGCAACACCGTGGTGCTCAAACCGAGCCCGGAGACCCCGTGGTGCGCGGCTGCGCTCGGCCGGCTCATCGCCGAGGAGACCGACCTCCCGCCGGGCGTCGTCAACGTCGTCACCGGCACCGACCACGCGCTCGGCGCGCGCCTCGCCGCCGATCCCCGGGTCGACCTGGTGTCCTTCACCGGCTCGGCGGCGACCGGCCGCGCGGTCATGCGGTCGGCGGCCGAGTCGCTGAAGAAGGTCCTGCTGGAGCTCGGCGGCAAGTCGGCCTTCATCGTCCTGGACGACGCGGACCTGGGGAGCGCGTGCTCGTACGCCGCGTTCAGCGGGATCACGCACGCGGGGCAGGGGTGCGCGATCACGACGCGGCTGCTCGTTCCCCGCGCACGCCACGACGAGGCCGTGGACATCACAGCCCGGACGCTGGCGAAGATCGGCGTCGGGGATCCCGGCGACGACGGCACCGTCTGCGGGCCGCTGATCTCCGCGCGGCAGCGCGACCGGGTCGAGGAGTACCTCGCGCTCGCGGTCGAGGAGGGCGGCGCCTTCGCCACCGGCGGGCGCCGGGCCGACCGGGAGAAGGGCTTCTGGATCGAGCCCACCCTGGTCACCGGGCTGACCAACGCGTCGCGGACCGCCCGCGAGGAGATCTTCGGCCCGGTGCTGGTGATCCTGCCGCACGACGGCGACGACGACGCCGTGCGCATCGCGAACGACTCGCCGTACGGGCTGTCCGGCGCGGTGCACGGCGGCGACCTCGAACGGGCGCGCGCGGTCGCGCGCCGGCTGCGCACCGGCACGGTCGGCGTCAACGGCGGCGTCTGGTACTCCGCCGACGTGCCGTTCGGCGGTTACAAGCAGTCCGGCGTCGGCCGCGAGATGGGCCTCGCCGGGTTCGAGGAGTACCTGCAGGTCAAGTCGATCGCGGAGGGGGCGGGATGAACCGCTTCGAGGGCAGGGTCGCGGTCGTGACCGGCGCGGCACAGGGCATCGGCGAGGCGTACGCGCGCGGGCTGGCCGCCGAGGGCGCGAGCGTCGTGGTCGCGGACATCGACGAGAAGGGCGCCGCGGTCGCCGACGACATCGAGGGCCGCTTCGTGCGCACCGACGTGTCCGATCCGGCGTCGGTCGAGGCCATGGCGGCGGCGGCCGTCAGCGCGTACGGCGGGATCGACTACCTGGTCAACAACGCCGCGATCTTCGGCACGATGAAGCTGGACTTCCTGTTCAGCGTCGACTGGGACTACTACAAGAGGTTCATGGCGGTGAACATGGACGGCGCCCTGCTGTGCGCACGGGCCTGCCATCCCGCCATGGCCGAGCGCGGCGGCGGCGCGATCGTCAACCAGTCCTCCACCGCGGCCTGGCAGTACTCCGGCTTCTACGGCCTCGCCAAGGTCGGCGTCAACGGCATCACCCAGCAGCTCGCCCACGAGCTCGGCTCGCTCGGCATCCGCGTCAACGCCATCGCGCCCGGACCGATCGACACCGAGGCCAACCGCCGGGTCGTGCCCGGCGGTATGTCACAGAAGATCGTGCGGGACAGGATGGCGCTCAAGCGCATGGGCACTCCCGAGGACCTCGTCGGCATGTGCCTGTTCCTGCTCTCCGACGAGGCGTCCTGGATCACCGGGCAGATCTTCAACGTCGACGGCGGCGAGGTGTTCCGCGCATGACGTACGGCTTCGTCGGACTCGGCCAGATGGGCGCTCCCATGGCCAGGCGCCTGATCGGGCGGGATCTGATCGTCTACGACGTTCGTCCCGCGGCGATGGAACCGCTGGTCCAGGACGGCGCGCGGGCCGCCGACCGGCTCGCCGACGTGGCGTCGGCCTCGCTCATCTCCCTCATGGTCCGCGACGACGCCCAGGTCGACGAGGTCGTCACCGCGCTGCTGTCCTCCGCCGAGCCCGGCACGGTCATCGCGATCCACTCGACGATCCACGCCGCGACCGCGACCGCGCTGGCCGGCCGTGCGCGGTCGTACGGCGTCGAGATCGTCGACGCTCCGGTCTCCGGCGGGTTCATGGGCGCGGCGGCGGGCACGCTCGCGGTCATGGTCGGCGGCACCGCCACGGCGTTCGACCGGGTTCGGGAGCCCTTCTCCGCGTGGGCCGACCTCATCCTCCACGCCGGCCCGGTCGGCGCCGGCACCCATCTGAAGCTCGCCCGCAACCTGCTGCACTTCGTCGCCTTCACCGCCGCGGCCGAGGCGGAGCGCCTCGCCGAGGCCGCCGGCGTGTCACTGACCAAGCTCGGCCGCGTGGTCCGCCACTCCGACGCCGTGACCGGCGGCCCCGGATCGATCATGCTCCGCCGTACGACGGCGCCCCTCGACCCCTCGGACCCGCTGCACGACATCATGCGCCACGTCCGGGACCTCGGCGAGAAGGACCTGTCCCTGGCCCTGGCCCTCGCCGACGAACTCGGCGTGGACACCCCACTCGCCCGCCTGAGCCGCGCGCGGTTCGCCGAGGGCCTCGGCCTCTCCTCGGGCGGCACGTCATGAGCGAGCGAAGCGAGGGAATCGGCAAGCACAGCGCCTCTGGTCACTCCTCCGACGAAGGAGGTCTCATGAGGGACGACAAGCGCCGGCGTGGCCTGGAGAAGATGAGCGAGGTGTACGGCTGGGAGGTCGGCGACGGTCCCGGCGACTTCTTCGGCCTCACGGTGGACCACCTCTTCGCCGAGATCTGGACCCGCCCGGGCCTGTCCATCCGCGACCGCCGCCTCCTCCTCATCGGCCTGCTCGCCGGTCAGGGCCTGAACGACGTGCTCGACATTCAGCTCCCCGCCGCCCTCGGCAACGGCGAACTGACCCCCGCCGAACTCCGCGAGATCGCCATCTTCCTCACCCACTACGTCGGCTGGCCCCTGGGCGCGAAGCTCAGCGTCCAGATCGACACCCTGATCGCCCGGCACGAGAAGAAGCCCGGCTGAGACTCACGAAGAGATGAGATCGAACTCCTCCCACGTCCCGATGGCGGTGCGGTTGGCGATCAGCGCCGCGGCTCCGGCGTTCTCCGCGGTGACGTAGTCGTTGTTCGCGTGCGCCCGCAGGCTGACGCTGCCGTCGGGGTTGTGGATCAGGTCGAACGTCTCCCACGGGCCGATCGCGGTCCGGTTGGCGATCAGCGGCGACGCGCCGGCGTCGTCCGCGGTGACGTACTGGTTGTTCGCGTGCGCCCGCAGCGCGATCGCGCCGCCGCCCAGGTCGATCTCGTCGAACTGCTCCCACGGGCCGATCGCGGTCCGGTTGGCGATCAGCGGCGACGCGCCGCCGTTGTCCGCCGTCACGTACTGGTTGTTCGCGTGCGCCCGCAGGCTGATCACGGCGTTGGCGGTGCCGGCACCGAGGCCGAGAGTGGAGGAGGTACCGGACAGCGACTTGGCGCCCTGGTTGGCCGTGCCGGTGAGCCGGGTGGCGGAGTAGCCGCTCAGCGGTTTGGCGGTGCGCTCCAGGACGTACACGGTGTTCGCCGACGTCGGGAAGGTGACCTCACCGCTCGACGACGTCGTGACGATCGCGTTGTCCGACACGCGCCGGACCCGTACCTGCTGGGTGCCCCAGGGATTCACCACGGTGGCCGAGTTCCCGTACAGGCTCTTGAGGCCGACGTACTTGACCTCGCCGGCCTCGCGCTCGGAGCTGACCAGGAAGCCGTTCTTGGCCAGCAGCGTGAACTTTCCGACGAACGAGGAGTCCGACGGCACCGCTGGAAAGACCCGGATCTTGTCGTTGTAGCTCTGCAGCAGCGACTCGTTGACCACCGACAGGTGGACGCCGAGGTACTCGAAGACGCCGTTCGTGTTGTCCGTCAGCCCGTTGGGATACGTCTGGTACTTCCGCAGCATGGTCTTCATGCCGTTGTACGCCTGGTCGCCCAGGCCCAGCCGCGCGGCCTGGATCGCGTCGTTGGCCCAGACGTTGTCGTACGGGAAGGGCCGCCGGTTCCAGGTGTTCACGGCGGTCTGGTAGTCCGGAGCGCCTATTCCGGTCGTGTTGTACGGCCAGATGACCTCCGACGCGACGTTCTCGTCGTTGTGCGTCTGGGCGATCGGCGGCGTGTGCGGCAGGTAGGCGCTGCCGTCGGTCGGGTAGGGCGCGAGGTTGTCGAGGATGCTCTGCCACTGGCCCCGCAGGTCGGCGTCCAGACCGAGGGTCTGGCTCGCCTCGATCGTCACCGGGAAGAGGCTCTTCACCGCGGCCAGGTCGGTGATGGCGCCCGGGACGTTCCAGTACGTCTCGTGGGAGTTGGAACTGGCCATCGTGTACTTGCCCGAGCCGTCGCGGGTCAGCTTCGCGGCGTAGAACCGCACGACGTCCCGCATGAACGGATAGGCGGTGTTCCGCAGGTAGTCCGTGTCGTTCGTGTACCGGTACTGCAGGTACATGTTGTACGCGGCCTCGGTGCCGGTGGACAGGATGTTCTTCGTGTAGTCGCTGTTGATCGTGCCGCGCGCGTTGCCGTCCCAGCCCATCGTCTCCGGCACCCACAGGCCGTCCACGCCGTAGCGGGTGTTCGTGTACGACTTCAGCGCGGTCTGGTTGCGGCTGTAGAGCCGGTTGAACGTGCTCAGCAGGTCGGTGTGGTTCGAGGCGAGGAACGAGTTGTAGACGTCGCGCTGGTTCCAGTACCAGTAGCCGTAGCTCCACTTCGTCTGGTCGCCGGTCGAGCGGTACACGCCGTTGATGAAGTGGAACGGGTAGTTGCCGTAGCCGCCCGAGGCGATCATGTACGTCGCGAGGTAGTAGACGTTCTCCAGGTAGTCCGCGTCGCCGGACAGGCCGGAGTACTGCACGAACGACCGCTGCCAGAAGCCGTGCCACCAGTTCCGGTAGTTGGTGAGCGTCGTGGCGTACCCGGTGCTCTTCACCGCGGCGAGCTGAGACCGCGCCTGGGCGACCGAGTCGTGGTTCGGCGCGTTCAGCCGGCTCGCGGCGGTGAACCAGATCGTGTAGCTGGAGGACGGCGTGATGTTGAGCCGTACCTTGGAGCCGTTCACCACCTGGCTCGTGTAGTTCGCGCCCTCGACGGTCGCCGCGAGGGTGGAGCCGAAGCCGTTCGCGTCGTTCTGCCCCCGGCTCAGCCCGACGCCGCTCGCGTCGGCGAAGGTGGAGTAGGTCTTCCAGGTGTTCAGGTCCGGGACGTCCGCGACGTTCGTGACCGTGCTCGGATCCCACAGGCTCAGGTCGAGTGCCACGCCGGTGACGTTGGTCCGGCGGTCGTCGACATGGATGCCCATGACCTCGGAGTTCGGCGACCCCATGATGGTCACCGTGCGGTCGGAGTCGTACTTGGTGGTCAGCGTTCCGTCGTACAGCGACAGCCGCTGCTGGTAGGTGGAGTACCCGGTGTCCATGCCGGGAGTGGAGTACAGGTTCACCAGGCCGCCCGCGTACGCCGACTGCTCGGACAGGTCGGCGCCGGAGACCTGCATCGTCAGGCCGTTCTGGTTCCACACCATCGCGCCGGTACGGCCGTTGCCGACGGTCAGCCCGTACGCGGAGTTCGTGTTGGGCCGGTTGTAGACGATGTCGTGCTTGCTCAGGTAGCCGGCGTAGTCGACGTTCAGCGCGCCGGCCGAGCCGTCGAACGCCGCGTCGGTCGGGGACGCGAGGGCCGGGACGATCACCGCGAGGTCCAGCACGCCCGCCACCAGGGCGAGGACCGCCAGGAGCCGCCGCAGTGGCCGGCGGTGGGACCGATTGTCATGATCCATCATTGTCACCACGTCAGTCCTGAATGAGGTCGAACTCTTCCCACGGCCCGATGGACGCGCGGTTCGCGATCAGTGACGAGGCGCCCGCGTTCTCGGCCGTCACGTACTCGTTGTTCGCGTTCGCCCGCAGGCTGACGCTGCCGTCCGCGTTGTGGACCAGGGCGAACGTCTCCCAGGAGCCGATGGCCGTCCGGTTGGCGATGAGCGGCGAGGCTCCTGCGTCGTCCGCGGTGACGTACTCGTTGTTCGCGTGGGCGCGCAGCGCGACCGCGCCGCCGCCCTGGTCGATCAGGTCGAACGTCTCCCAGGAACCGATGGCCGTCCGGTTGGCGATCAGCGGCGACGCGCCGGCGTTCTCAGCCGTGACGTACCGGCCGTTGGCGTGGGCGCGCAGGCTGATCACCTGACCGGTCGGCGGGTGCTCGGCGACGCCGAGGACGTACGTCAGCTGGGCGCTCGTGAACTCCGGCTGCAGGGTGCTGGAGGTCGCGGACTGCACCTGGAAACGGCCGGGCGGTGACACCGTGCCGCCACAGCCGGCGTTCGGCGTGCCGACGTGGGTGGAGGTGTCGGTGTTGCCGGTGACGGTCCAGTCGCGGACGCCGTTGACGGCGTACCCGTAGCCCATGTGCGCGCCCTGCAGCGTGTTGCCGGTGACCGAGGCGCCGTAGTTGGTGCCGGTTCCGCAGCCCCAGACCTGCGGGCCCATGGCGATGCCGACCTTGATGAAGGCGCTCTGCGCGTTGATCGTGTTGCCGGTGACGGTCGTGCCCGTGTAGTTGCCGTTCATCGGCGCGTAGTCGACGAGGTTGATACCGCCGAGCAGCGTGCGGGTCCTGGCGACGATCGTGTTGTTCTTCACCGCGGAGCCGGGCGCGCCGAAGATGACGATGCCGCCGTCGGTGGCGTCCTGCACGGTGTTGCCCTGGACGGTGCTGTCACCGCAGGCCAGCGAGATGCCGTCGGCCCACGTGCCGCTCGGCGCGTCGGTACCCGCCGGACCGATCGTGTTGTTCAGGATCTTCGCGCCCTGGCAGGCCGGCGTGCTGTTCGTGACGGCGCCCTCGATGAAGTGCAGCGTCGACCAGCTCCGTGTGTCGTGCGCGTAGACGTTCTGCACGGTCTGGCCGGTGCCGGAGGCGCCCATCTCCATGAGTGCGCCGCCGTCCAGCCGGCCGAGGGCCGGCCGTCCGCCGTCGACCTGGATGTTCCGCACCGTCACACCGGACTGGTCGGTGCCGTTGATCGCCGTCGTGAGCGAGCCGGACAACTTCAGGGTGGCCCGGCTGTCATCGGTGGGCAGGCCCTGCGTCTCGACGCGCTGGTTCGGTGCGGTGAACCTGATCGAGTCGCTCAGGGTGAAGACGGCTCCGGGGCACAGGACGGCGGCCGCGCCGGTCCCGGTGAGGGCGGCGTTGATGGCGGCGTCGGTGCCCGACGGGATGCACGCCGCGGCGGCGCGGGCTCCCGTGGCCGTCGCCGGCACCAGGAGGGCCGCGACGGCCGCGAGCATGGCCGGGAACGTGACGGATCTTCCGCGAATCGGCATTGAGTCGATCCTTACTGGCGGTGGCGGGGGGAACTAGCGCGAAGCCCTGCGGAGGGGCCTGGTCGTCGTCCACACGAATGTCGTGGTGCCGGCGGCGCCGGTGGAGTCGGTGGCGGTCACCGTCACCGTGCTGGTTCCGGCGTGGCGGGCGGCGCCCGTGATGGTCCCCGAGCGGCTGATCGACAGACCGGCGGGCAGGCCCGTGGCGGTGAAGGTCGGGTCACCGGTGGCCGCCGCGGTCATCCGCAGGTGAACCGCCGTGCCCACCGGGCTGCTCATGCCGCCCGGGTCGGCGACCGTGACCGCGCCCGTGCGGCTCGGCGTGCCGGACAGGTCGCTCTTGAGGGTGCTCGTCACGTTGAGCGAGCCGGTCAGCGGCAGGTTGCGCGAGGAGTCGCCGACCAGGATCTGGTACGCGCCGGGCGTCGTCGTCCAGCCGCCGGCCGTGTCGTCCCAGTGCGCCAGGTCGCGGGCGGTCACGGTGAACCGTACGGTCTGGCTCTGGCCCGGTTGCAGGTCGACCCGCTGGAACCCCTTGAGCTGGTGCGGCGGCTCGCCGGTCGTCGCCGGAGCGCCGACGTAGAGCTGGACGACCTCGGCCCCGGCCCGGCTCCCGGTGTTCGTCACGGTCGCCGTCACCGTCGAACCGCCCGAGCCGAGCGCGCCGACCTGCAGGTTGGAGAAGGAGAACGTCGTGTACGACAGGCCGTAGCCGAAGGGGAACAGCGGCGTGATGTTCTTCGCGTCGTACCAGCGGTAGCCGACGTCCAGGCCCTCGGAGTACTGCACCTGGCTGCCGTTGCCGGGCCACTGCGCGGTGGTGTGCGCGGGCACGTCGTTCAGGCTCGCCGGGAAGGTCACCGGCAGCTTGCCCGACGGGCTGACGTCGCCGAACAGGATCGCGGCCAGCGCGTTGCCGACCTCCTGACCGGAGTACCAGCCCTCGAGGACTCCGGAGACCTGGTTCAGCCACGGCATGGTCACCGCGGAGCCGGTGTGCAGGACCACGATCGTCCTGGGGTTGGCGGCCGCCACCGAGGAGATGAGCTGGTTCTGCTGGCCGGGCAGGTCGATCGAGGTGTTGTCGGTGCCCTCGTTCTGCGGATAGGTCGCGAACACGATCGGCACGTCGACCGACTTGGCCAGCGTGACCGCGCGGTTGACGCCGTCCGTGCCGTCGGCCGCCTCGAACTGCACCGTGGCGCCGGACCCGGCGCGGTTCTGGATGCCGGTGAGCGGCGAGACGGTTCCCGAGGAGGTGACGGTGGCGCTGCCGCCCCCGACACTGGCCACGCCCGCGCCGCCGTCGGCGCCGATCACGGCGATCTTCTTGGTGGTGGAGGTGGACAGCGGCAGCACGCCGGTGTTCTTGAGCAGGACGGTGCCCTCTTCGGCGATCTGGCGGGCGATGGCCTTGTGCGCGTCGGTGGTGACGACCGCGCCGGTCGAGCCGGTCTTGGTCTTGTCGAACAGGCCGAACGCGAACATCTGGGTCAGCACCCGGCTGACCATGGTGTCCAGCGTCGCCTGGCTGACCTGGCCGGACGCGACCGCCTGCCGGAGCTGGTCACCGAAGAACGCCGCGCCCGGCATCTCCTGGGTCATGCCGGCGTTGGCGGCGGGAGCCGCCGAGTGCAGCGCGCCCCAGTCGGAGGTGACGAACCCGGTGAAGCCCGCCTGCTGGTAGAGCGCCGTGTTCAGGATGTACGGGTTCTCACAGGCGAACTTCCCGTTGATCACGCTGTAGGCGCACATCACCGAGGCCGCGGCGCCCTGGCCGACGGCCGCCTGGAAACCGGGCAGATAGATCTCCTGCAGCGTACGGGTGTCGACGATCGCGTTGTCCGACATGCCGTTGCGGTAGGTCTCCTGGTTGTAGACCGCGGCGTGCTTGGCCTGGGCCATGACGCCCTGGCTCTGCACGCCCTTGATCTGCGCGACGGCCATCTGGCCCGTCAGGTACGGGTCCTCGCTGAAGCTCTCGAAGCCCCGGCCCCAGCGCGGGTCGCGGTCGATGTTCAGTGTCGGGCCGAGGGCGACGTCCGCGCCCTTGCCGGCGAACTCGCTGCCGGCCACCACGCCGTACTGCTGCTCCAGCGCGGTGTCGAACGTCGCGGCCCCGGCCACCGGCGCGGGCAGCTGGGTGACGCCTCCGAGTCCGTCGCCCGGTCCGCCCGGCCCGTCCTCCAGACCCATCGCGGGGATGCACAGCGACGGGATCGCGGCGGTGTTCCCGATGTACGGCGAGGACGCGCCGGTGCCGTGCAGCAGGGTGATCTTCTGGTCCTGGGTCATCTGCGCCATGACCTGGGCGACGCGCTGGGACACCGGCGCGGTGGACCCCACCCAGGGGCAGGAGCCGTTACCGCCTCCGCCGTCGCCGCCGCCGATGGTGAACACGGCGAACTCCCAGAGCGAGTAGCCGTACTGGGTGGCGCGGGCGGTGCCGTACATCCGCACGTAGCGGCCGGTCCCGGAGATGTTCAGCGTCTGCGTGCCGCCGGCGCCCGTGGTGGTCGAATAGATCGTCGTCCAGTTCGTCCCGTCCCCGGAGACCTGGACCTGGAACGCGGTGGCGTAGGCGGCCTCCCAGGTCAGCCGGGCCCCGCAGACCTGCTTCGACGATCCCAGGTCCACCTGGAGCCACTGCGGGTCGCCGAACGCCGAGGACCAGCGGGTGCCGGTGTCGCCGTCGGTGGCGGCGGAAGCGGGCGTGCCGGCGTTCTCGGTGGACGAGGCCGTGGTCGGCTGGTGCGCGGCGGAGTCGGCGGTGCCGCACGACGCCGTGCCCCCTGAGCCGTAGACCTGGAACTCCCAGAGCGAGTAGCCGTACTGGGTGGCGCGGGCGGTGCCGTACATCCGCACGTAGCGGCCGGTCCCGGAGACGTTCAGCGTCTGGGTGCCGCCGGTGCCGGTCGTGGTGGAGTAGACGGTGGTCCAGGCGTTCCCGTCGGCGGAGGTCTGGATCTGGAAGGCGCTCGCGTACGCGGTCTCCCACCGCAGGACGACCTGGCTGACGGCGGCACTGGAACCGAGGTCCACCTGCAGCCACTGCGGGTCGCCGAACGCCGAGGACCAGCGGGTGCCGGTGTCGCCGTCGGTGGCGGCCGAGGCGGGCGTGCCGGCGTTCTCGGTGGAGGAGGCCGTGGTCGGTCTGCCCTGGGAGAGCAGGACCGCCGCGGCGCGGCCGGGCGGTGCCGCCGCCGTCGACGCGGCGATCAGCCCGATCAGGGCGACGAGCACGACGATCAGTGAGCGTGGCGAGTCGAGGACGCGTCTGGGGCGAGCGCGGAACATCGAGGCTCCTCGGCCGGTGGGAGGCGGACACCGGCGACTCGAGGTGGCGGATCCGGCGTACGCGCGGTCACGGGGGCGCCGCCTGCGGAAGGCGGTGTCCAGCGCCGGTTCGCCACACCTGGCGGGGTGGGTGGCGGGGACGGGGCGTGGGAGCTCTCGACGCTGAGAGCGCTCTCAGGCAGAGTGACGCCGATCACAGAGGCTGTCAAGGAGATCCGATCTTTGACGTCTCTTGACAAGGTACTGCAAAGAGCAGATAAGTTCACGAAAAATACGAACAGCCGCCGATCGGAGCCTGCCGATGAGAAGACATCTGCTGAGAACCGTCGCCGTCATCGGGGCACTCATCGGAGGGCTGCTGGCCGGTGTGCCCGCGCACGCCGCGGCGCGGCCGTGGCTGAACACCGCGCTCGCGCCGGTCGACCGGGCGAACGCGCTGCTCGCCCAGATGACCCTGGCGGAAAAGATCACCATGATGCACCAGGGCGCCTCCTGCGACTACGGCGCCTGCGTCGACGGCAACACCCGCCTCGGTATCCCGCAGCTTCGCCTGCAGGACGGCCCCGCGGGCGTCGCCGACGGCGCCACCGGCGTCACCCAACTGCCCGCCCCCGTCGCCGGCGCGGCGACCTGGGATCCCGACCTCATGGGGGAGTACGGCAAGGTCATCGGCGCCGAGGCGTGGGGCAAGGGCGCGAACACCGTGCTCGGCCCCACGATCAACATCGACCGTGATCCGCGCTGGGGCCGGTCCTTCGAGTCGCTGAGCGAGGATCCGTACCTCGCCGCGCAGCTCGGGGCCGCCGAGATCCGGGGCATCCAGGCGCAGGGCCCGATGGCGCAGGTCAAGCACTACGCGGTCTACAACCAGGAGACCTACCGCAACACCGCACAGGACAACGCCGTCGTCGCGGACCGGACCCAGCGTGAGATCTACCTGCCCGCCTTCGAGGCCGCGGTCAAGGACGGCAAGGCGTACTCGGCGATGTGCTCGTACTCCCAGATCAACGGCACCTTCGCCTGCGAGAACGGGCAGCTCCTGAACAACGTCCTCAAGCAACAGTGGGGCTTCCCCGGCTTCGTCACCTCCGACTGGGGCGGCACCCACTCCACCGTCGCCTCGGCGAACAACGGCCTCGACCAGGAGATGACCGGCAGCACCTACTACGGCGACGCCCTCACCACCGCCGTGAACAACGGCCAGGTCTCCCAGGCCACCATCGACGACCACGTACGCCGGATCCTGACCTCGATGTTCGCGAGCGGCCTGTTCGACTCCCCGCCGACCGGGACCATGGGCGCGACCGTCACCTCCGACGCCCATCAGGCGACCGCCACGAAGACCGCAGAGGAGGGCAGCGTGCTGCTGAAGAACAGCGGTCCGGTGCTGCCGCTCGGGTCCTCCACCTCGTCGATCGCGGTGATCGGTGACGACGCGGGCGCGAACGCGATGACCGCGGGCGGCGGCAGCGCCCACGTGAACCCCTCGACACTGGCCTCCGTCGTCACGCCGTACCAGGGCATCAAGTCCCGTGCGGGCAGCGGCACCAAGGTCACCTACGCCCAGGGCGTCGCCTCGCCGAACGGCCAGGTCGTCGACTCGTCCTACCTGACCCCGGCCTCCGGCTCCGGGACCGGGCTGACCGCCCAGTACTACAACAACACCGGCATGACGGGGACCCCGGTCCTCACCCGGACCGACCCGAACGTCAACTTCCTGTGGGGCGGCCAGCCGCCCGCCTCCGGCCTCCCCGGCAACGGCTGGTCGGTCAAGTGGACCGGCAGGCTCACACCGCCCACCACCGGCACGTACACCTTCGCGCTGACCAGCGACGACGGCAGCCGACTGTACGTCAACGGGCAAAAGGTCATCGACAACTGGGCGGACCAGCCGCCGACCACCAAGACCGGCACCATCGCGCTCACGGCCGGACAGCCGGTGGACATCGAGGTCGACTACTTCCAGGACGGCGGCGGCAGCCAGGTCAGCCTCGGCTGGCAGATCCCGAACCAGAACCTGCACGACGAGGCGGTCGCGGCGGCGCGCGCGGCCCAGGTGGCCGTGGTCTTCGTCTCGAACGGCGAGGGTGAGGGCGCCGACCTGAACACCATCGACCTGTCCGGCGACCAGAACAGGCTCGTCACCGACGTCGCCGCCGCCAACCCCAACACCGTCGTCGTCGTGAACAGCGGCTCGGCGGTCACCATGCCCTGGGCGAACGCCGTCAAGGGCATCGTCGAGAACTGGTACCCGGGCCAGACGGACGGCACGGCGATCGCGGCGCTGCTGTACGGCGACGTGAACTTCTCCGGCAGGCTTCCCGTCACCTTCCCGCAGAGCCTCGCCGACGTGCCGGCGAGCACCGCCGCGCAGTGGCCCGGCCAGAACGGCACCGTGCAGTACTCCGAGGGCCTGAACGTCGGCTACCGCTGGTACGACGCGAAGAACAAGACGCCGATGTTCCCCTTCGGACACGGTCTGTCCTACACGACCTTCGGCTACAAGAACCTCACCGTCGGGACGCCCGACGCCTCCGGCAACGTGGCGGTCGGCTTCGACGTCACCAACACCGGGTCGCGGGCCGGGACCGAGGTCGCCCAGGTCTACGTCGGCCAGCCGTCCTCGGCCGGCGAGCCGCCGAAGAACCTGCGCGGCTTCAGCCGGGTCACGCTCGACGCCGGCCAGACCAAGCACGTCACGGTCACACTCGACGCCCGCAGCTTCCAGTACTGGAACGGCGGCGGGTGGGCGACCACGGCCGGGACCCACCAGGTCCTCGTCGGCGCGTCCTCCCGGGACATCCGGCTCACCGGCCAGGTCACCGTGACCTCCTCGACGAGCCACGTGATCACCCTGCGGGCGCACGCGAACAACCAGTACGTCACCGCGGAGAACGCCGGCGCCGCGCCCCTGATCGCGAACCGGACCGCCATCGGGCCGTGGGAGCAGTTCGACGAGGTCGACCAGGGCGGCGGCGCGATCGCGCTGCGCTCGCACGCCGACGACAAGTACGTCACCGCCGGAGCCTCGCCGTTGATCGCGGACGCGACGAGCGTCGGGGCGGCACAGACCTTCGACCTCATCCACAACTCCGACGGCAGCGTCAGCCTGCGAGCGCACGCGAACAACGACTACGTCTGCGCCGAGAACGCGGGCGCCGCCTCCCTCATCGCCAACCGCACGGCGATCGGTCCTTGGGAAGAGTTCGACCTCATCAACGACTGACTGGAAGGAGCGTCATGACCATCTCCCGCCGAAGGTTCATGACCTCAGCGGTGGCCGGCTCGGCCCTCGCCGCCCTGCCGGGAGCCACGTCGGCGCTGACCGCCCCGGCGCGGGCGGCCAGTGGGCCCGGCGACGTGGTCGGCAAGATCACCGTCGGCTACCAGGGCTGGTTCGCGTGCGCCGGGGACGGCGCGCCGATCAACGGCTGGTGGCACTGGAGCCAGAACTGGTCCCAGCCGCCGTCCACGAGCAACAACGTCATCAAGGCATGGCCGGACATGCGGGAGTACAGCAGGACGTACAAGACGAACTACCCCAACCTCAACGGCGGCGCGTCCGCGACGCTGTTCTCCTCCTACGACCAGCAGACCGTCGACACCCACTTCGCGTGGATGCGGCAGTACGGCTGCGACACGGCCGCGCTGCAGCGCTTCAACCCGACCGGTGGAGAGGGCCCGACGAGAGACGCGATGGCGAGCAAGGTCAGGTCCGCCGCCGAGTCGCACGGCGTGAAGTTCTACATCATGTACGACGTCTCCGGCTGGACGAACATGCAGTCGGAGATCAAGGCCGACTGGACGAACAAGATGCGGGCGCACACCTCGTCCTCGGCGTACGCCCGGCAGAACGGCAGGCCGGTGGTGGGCATCTGGGGCTTCGGTTTCAACGACGGCAACCACCCCTGGAGCGCGTCCGTGTGCCTGGACGTCGTCAACTGGTTCAAGGGCCAGGGCTGCTACGTCATGGGTGGTGTGCCCACCTGGTGGCGGACGGGAGTGAGCGACTCACGGTCCGGCTACCTGGACGTCTACCACGCCTTCAACATGATCTCGCCGTGGATGGTCGGCCGGGTCGGGGACGCCGCCGGCTCCGACTGGTTCTACGCCAACGCCAACCAGGGCGACCAGGCCGACTGCAACGCCCACGGCATCGACTACCAGCCGTGCGTGCTGCCCGGGGACCTGTCGGCCCGTCAGCGCGCCCACGGCGACTTGATGTGGCGCCAGTTCTACAACATGGTGCGGGTGGGCGCGCAGGGCATCTACATCTCGATGTTCGACGAGTACGGCGAGGGCAACCAGATCGCCAAGACCGCCGAGAACGCCGCCATGGTCCCGTCGGGCTCCGGGCTGTGGGCCCTGGACGAGGACGGCACGCCCTGCTCCTCGGACTACTACCTGCGCCTGACCGCCGACGGCGGCCGGATGCTGAAGGGCCAGCTCGCCCTGACGCCGACCCGCCCGACGAAGCCCACGTGACGGGCGGTAACGGCCCATCCGGGCTGGGTAGCATGCCACCATGCCGTCGATCCGGGAGCACGCCGAGCTCAAGCTGCAGCCGTTGCCGCACGCGCGGCGGTCGCTGGCCGAGCAGGTGATCTCCGAGGTGCGGCGGGCGGTGCACACGGGCGCGATGGTGCCCGGCCGGCTGTACTCGGTGTACCAGATCGCCGAGCAGCTCAACGTCTCCCGGAGCCCGGTTCGCGAGGCACTGTTGCGGCTCGCCGAGGCGGGCCTGGTGCAGGTCGAGCGCAACCGGGGGTTCCGCGTCGTGCTGCCGCACCCTCGGGAGATCGTCGAGATCTTCGGGGTGCGGCTGGCGCTGGAGCTCCCCGCCGTCCGGCGGGTGGCCGACGGCGACCTCACCGACCTGGGGGAGACCCTGCGGGCGACCATGGCGGAGATGGCGGCGGCGGTCGAAGCCGGTGACGAGGCGCTGTTCTTCCACTTGGACCAGGCCCTGCACGACCACATCCTCGTCGCGGCGGGCAACGGCCGGGCGCGGGCGATCGTCGGCGGCCTGCGCGACACCATGCGCATCCTCGGCACGTCGACCGACGACCGGTCCCGTACGCTCCGGCAGGTGCACGAGGAGCACGAGCCGATCGTGGCGGCCGTCGCCGCCGCGGACGCCGACGGGGCCGTACGGGCGATGCGGGCGCACCTCACCAACACCGGCCTGATCCTGGCCAGGCAGGCCGCCCGGGCCCAGGGCGAGCCGGTCGACGTGGACGCCCTGTGGGCGTCCATCGTCGACGAGCTCTAAGGCAGGGCGATCGCGAGGTCGAGGCCGAGTTCGTCGCGTACGCGGGTCAGCGACGCGGCCCGGATCGAGGCGTACAGCTCGTACGGGTCGTGCAGCGGCCGGCCGAGCACGCCGGCCAGCGCCTCGGCGCCGAACTCCGCGCCGTCCCTGGTCACGTCCTTGGATCCATCGGAGGTCAGGTTGGACTGGAAGATCCCGGCGGCCGAGCGGGGCAGGAAGTCCTCGTACACGATCGGCCGGGCCGTGACCCATCCCTCCGCCAGGAGGCCGGCGAGGTCGGCCGGGGGAGTGGAGCCGGGGCGCGCACCCGTGGTGTGGCCCGTGGTGTGGAACGTGAAGTAGGCGAGGTCCCCGGCCACGAGCTCGGCCTCGGTGGACGGCACGCGGCCCTCCCACAGCTTGGCCGCGACGGCGTTACGCTCCTCGGCGGTCACCCGCCGGCCCGCGAGCGCGGCGTCCAGCTCCGCGGACAGTTCGTCGTACAGCGCGCGTCCCGCCGGGGTGACGGCGATGCCCCGCGCCTCGACCTCGCCGAACCGCACCCGCAGGTCGTCCTCCACGACGCGGCCGTCGTCCTCCCGGAACACCCGCGGCTCGGCCAGCGCGCGGAAGGAGGTCTGGCGCAGCAGCAGGTCCGGACCGTTCCAGCGAGGTGGCCCCTGGATGGCGTCGATCATCGTGATGCCGCGTTCGCTCATCCGCGCGTAGAGGGCGTCGATGTCGAGGACGCGCGGGGTCAGGTGGTTGACGTGCGTGCTCGGCACCCCGCCGATGTCCGCGGCGACCGAGGACACCCGCTCCAGTTCGGCGTACCAGCTCCGCGAGACCGGCTCGCGGGACAGCTCGAACGCGGCCGTGGCGAGGGTGAGGAACTCCTCGGCCGCCTGGTCGTCCAGGCCGCCCTCGGCCTCGGCACGGTCGGCCAGCTCCAGCAGCCGGGGCGGGAACAGCCGGCGCGCCCCGAGGAACTCGCCGAGCCTGCGCTCGAGGTCCTCGTCGAAGAACCGCCGGTCGCCCGTCACCAGCATGGAGGTGAACACGCGGAAGGGGTTGGCGGCCAGCTCGGCCTCGTCGACGGGCCGGAACGCGGTGGAGACGACCGGGACCGAGCTGGCGGCGGCCTCGCGCAGGTCGTAGTAGCCGACGGGGTACATGCCCATCGCGCCGAAGACGCGGGCGACCTGCGCCATCTCGGCGGGCGTGCCCACCCGGATCGCGCCGTGCCGCTCGGCCGTGACGCGGTCGATGGAGCCGAGCCGCTCGGCGTCGGCGCCCATCCGCTCCAGCACGTCGCGGTTCACCTCCTGCGCGACGTCGACCAGCGTGTTGTACGCGGGGACCTCCGTGCCGTACATCGCTGACAGCCGTCGAGCGAAAGCCGCCCGGAGCGCCGTCGAGTCGACCATCTGCCCTGCCTCCTTGCCGCCGAACCGTCGCCTTGTGACACGGAAGGGTACGGAGAATGTGCGCGGAGCGCCAGGGGTCGCATGTAACATGCTACTTATGGACCGGGCCGCCAACCTCGCCACCGACCTGCGCCGACGCGGAGTCACCGACCTGCTGACCGACTCCATGTCGCGGTCGGCGTTCTCCTCCGACGCCTCCCTCTACCGGGTGCCACCCCTCCTGGTGGCGCGGCCCCGGTCCGCCGAGGACGTGGCCGCCGCGGTCGAGCTGTGCGCTCGGCACGAGATCCCGCTCACCGCACGCGGCGCGGGCACGTCGGTGGCCGGCAACGCGGTCGGTCCCGGGCTCGTGCTCGACTTCAGCCGCCACCTGCGGAAGGTGGTGCGCGTCGACCCCGAGACCCGGACCGCCGTGGTCCAGCCCGGCGTCATCCAGGCCGAGCTGCAGCGTGCTGCGGCCCCGCACGGGCTCAGGTTCGGCCCCGATCCCTCCACGCACACCCGCTGCACCATCGGCGGCATGATCGGGAACAACGCGTGCGGGTCCCGGACCCTCGGCTACGGCCGTACCAGCGACAACGTCGCCGGTCTCAAGGCCGTCACCGGCAACGGCACCATTCTGGACCTCTCGTCCCCGCTCGGCGAGCCCGCGCCCGGCGGCCCGGCCGAGGTGGCCGCGCTGCACGACCTCGCGGCCGCGAACCTCGCCACGATCAGGACGGAGTTCGCCCGGTTCGGCCGTCAGGTGTCCGGGTACGCGCTGGAACACCTGCTGCCGGAGCGGCGATTCGACGTCGCCCGCCTGCTGGTCGGCAGCGAGGGCACCCTCGCCGTGCTGACCGAGGCGACGGTCACCCTGGTCACCGACCCGGCGCACCGGGTCCTGGTGGTGCTCGGCTACGACGATATCGCCGCGGCCGGCGACGCCGCCCCCACCCTGCTGGAGCACCTGCCCACCGCCTGCGAGGGCATCGACGCGCGCATCGTCGACGTCGTGCGCACCCGGAAGGGCCCGGACGCGGTGCCGCCGCTGCCGCGCGGTGCCGCGTGGCTGTTCGTCGAGGTCGCCGGGGACGACGAGGCCGAGGTCCGGGACCGGGCCGGGCGGGTCGCCGCCGGCTGCGAGGACGCCCTGGTCGTCACCGACCCGGCGCGGGCGGCGGCGCTGTGGCGCATCCGCGAGGACGGCGCGGGCCTGTCCGGCCGCAGCCCCGCCGGGCGCCCCGCGCACGGCGGCTGGGAGGACGCCGCCGTGCCCCCGGCGATGCTGGGCCGCTACCTGCGCGACTTCGAGTCGCTGATGGGCGAGTTCGACGTGACGGGCCTGCCGTACGGGCACTTCGGCGACGGCTGCCTGCACATCCGGATCGACTGGCCGCTGGACCGGCCGGACGGGCCGCAGCGGTTCCGCTCCTTCCTGGAGTCCGCGGCCACGCTGGTCGCCGGCTACGGCGGTTCGCTGTCCGGCGAGCACGGCGACGGCCGGGCCCGCAGCGAGCTGCTGCCGCGGATGTACTCCGAGCCGGTCATCGACCTGTTCGCCCAGGTCAAGGGGATCTTCGACCCGGGGGACGTGCTCAACCCCGGCGTGCTGGTGCGGCCCCGCCCGGTCGACGCCGACCTGCGGATCCCCGCCGCCCGGCCGGTGCGGGGGAGTCTCGCGCTCGCGTACCGCCACGACGGCGGCGACTTCGGCCAGTCGGTGCACCGCTGCACCGGCGTCGGCAAGTGCCGCGCCGATAACACCGGGTCCGGCGGCGTGATGTGCCCGTCCTACCTGGCGACCCGCGAGGAGAAGGACTCGACCCGAGGGCGCGCCCGGGTCCTGCAGGAGATGGTCAACGGCTCCCTGGTCTCCGGCGGATGGCGTTCACCCGAGGTCCACGAGGCCCTCGACCTGTGCCTGTCCTGCAAGGGCTGCGCCTCGGACTGCCCGACCGGGATCGACATGGCCGCGTACAAGTCCGAGGTGCTCCACCAGAGCTACCGCGGGCGGCTGCGTCCCGCCGCGCACTACTCGCTGGGCCGGCTCCCGCTCTGGGCGCGGCTGGCCGGCCGCATGCCGCGCGTCGTCAACGCGGCCCTGCGGGTGCCGGGGCTGCGGCGGGCGGCGCTGGCCGTGGCCGGCGTGGACCGGCGGCGCAATCTGCCCGAGTTCGCGCCCCGGACGTTCCGCGACTGGTTCGAGCGGACCCGCGACGAGCGCCCGGCGGAGGGCCGGCCGGTCATGCTGTTCGTCGATACCTTCACCGACCACTTCGCGCCGGAGGTCGGCCGCGCGACGGTGGCCGTGCTGGAGGCGGCGGGGTACCGGCCGCAGATCAGTGAGCGCCGCCAGTGCTGCGCGCTGACCTGGATCTCCACCGGTCAGCTCGACGCGGCCAAGAAGATCCTCGGCCGTACGGTCACCGAGCTGGCCGAGGCCGCCGAGGCGGGCATCCCGATCGTGGGCATGGAGCCGTCCTGCACGGCGGTCCTGCGCTCGGACGCGCTGGAGCTGCTGGACGAGGCGGTGGCGGCGCCGGTGGCGGAGCGGACCCGCACGCTGGCCGAACTGCTGGCCGAGACCCCGGACTGGCGGCCGCCCTCGTTCGACGGAACGACGGTCGTGGCCCAGCCGCACTGCCATCACCACGCCGTCATGGGGTGGGGCCAGGACGCCGAGATGCTCGAGAACGCGGGCGCGGAGGTGCGGCGGCTGGGCGGCTGCTGCGGCCTCGCGGGCAACTTCGGGGTCGAGAAGGGGCACTACGAGGTGTCCGTCGCGGTCGCCGAGCACCAGTTGCTGCCCGCGCTGCGCGAGGCGGACGCCGATACCGTCGTCCTCGCCGACGGCTTCTCCTGCCGCACGCAGATCGCAGACCTGTCGCCCCGCCAGGGCGTCCACCTGGCCCAGCTCCTCGCCGAGCGACTCGCCCCCGATTCGTAGATCCGTAGCCGAGCATGCTCAATCCCGTCCACCTGCGGACGCTGACCGCCGTCCTGGACGCCGGGTCGTTCGCCGACGCGGCGCGGCGTCTCGGCTACACCGCCTCGGCGGTCTCCCAGCAGATCGCCGCGCTGGAACGGGCCGTGAAGATGCCGCTGTTCGAACGCGGCGCCCACACGATCAGGCCGACGCCGGCGGCCGTCTACCTCGTACGGCGGGCCGTCGACGCGCTGTCCGCGCTCGAGGCACTCGAAGAGGACGTCCGCGGCATGGCGGAGGGACGCATCGGCCGGCTCCGGCTGGGCAGCTTCCCGACGGCCAGCCAGCGGCTCCTGCCGATCGGCCTGGCCGCCTACGCCCGCGCGTACCCGTCGGTGGAGATCCTCCTCGACGAGGGCGAGCCGGACGAGCTCATCCCGCTCGTACGGGCCGGTGAGCTCGACCTGGCGCTCGTCTACCGGTACGACCTGGTGCCCCGCGCCTGGCCGCGCGACCTGGAGGAGACCCCGCTGCTGGGGGAGGACCTGCTGCTCCTGCTGCCCGAGCGCCATCCGCTGGCCGCCGCCGAGGAGGTCGCGCTCGGCGACCTCGAGCACGAGACCTGGGTGGCCGCCCGGGAGGGCACCGCCGGCGCGTCCTGCCTGCGCCGCCTGTGCGCCCAGGCGGGCTTCGAACCGCAACTGGACTACCGCAGCAACGACTACGGCGTGATCCACGGCTTCGTACGGTCGGGCCTCGGAGTGGCGCTGGTCCCGGCGCTCGCGCACCTGCCCGGTGCGGGCGTGGTCGCGACCCGGCTCGGCGGGACGGCGGCCCGCAGGCACGTCATCGCGGTGCATCGCCCGGCGGCCGTGAACCCGGCGGTGACCGGCGCCGTACGGACGCTGCGCCAGGCCGCGGCCCGGCTCGCGGAGGACCTGCCCGCCATCGCCGTCGAAGCATAAGAAGTTCTTCGGCCACGGCGACAGATGGCGATGCTCGGCCGCTTCCTCCGGCCGTGCGCGGTCCCCGATGCTGGACGCACCGAGCGAACCGAGAGGTGGGCAGCGCTGCCGTGAGCGATGACGTCTTCGCACTCATGGACGAGTGGGGACCCGAGAAGGTCGTCTGCGTGTCCGACCGCAGAACCGGGATGCGGGGTGTCCTCGTGCTGGACAACACCGCCCGCGGGATGGGCAAGGGCGGCACCCGGATGAGCCCCGGGGTGACCGTCGGCCAGATCGCGCGGCTCGCCCGCACGATGACCTGGAAATGGGCCGCCGTCGACCTCTTCCACGGCGGCGCCAAGGCCGGCATCGTGGCCGACCCCACGGCGCCGAACAAGGAGGAGATCCTGCGGGCCTTCGCGCGGGCGCTGGCGGGCGAGGTGCCGAAGGAGTACGTCTTCGGCCTCGACATGGGCCTGACCGAGAACGACGCCGCGATCCTGCTCGACGAGCTCGGCGACCGCGGGGCGGCCGTCGGCCTGCCGGCTGCGCTCGGCGGCTTCCCGTACGACCAGCTCGGCGTGACCGGGTACGGCGTCGCGGAGGCGGCCGACGCGGCCGCCGCCGAGCTCGGCCTGGAGCTGCGCGGCGCCCGCGTCGCCGTCCAGGGACTCGGCGCGGTGGGCCGGGCGGCCGTCCGCAGGCTGAGCGAGCTCGGCGCGGTGGTCGTGGCCGCGTCCACCGTGGCGGGCTGCGCGTACGATCCCGACGGCCTCGACGTGGACCGCCTCCTCGCGCTCAGCGCCGAACTCGGCGACGACTGCGTCCGCGAGTACGGCCCGCCGGCGCCCGCGGAGCGGGCCCTGTCGGCGGAGACCGACATCCTCGTGCCCGCGGCCCGCGAGGACGTCATCGACGTCGACGTCGCCGGGTCGACCACCGCCAGGCTGGTCGTCGAGGGCGCCAACCTCCCGGCCACGCCGGCGGCCCGGGAGATCCTGCACAAGCGCGGTGTCGCGGTGGTGCCCGACTTCATCGCCAACGCCGGCGGCATCGTCGCCGCCGCGCACTCGATGGACGCCCGCTACTCGCCCTTCCAGGTGGAGCCCGGTGACGTCTTCTCCATGATCTCCAGCAAGCTGCGCGCCAACGCGGTCGCCGTGCTCCGCGAGTCCCGCCGCGCGGAGGTCACCCCCCACGAGGCGGCGTACGCGCTGGCCCAGAGCCGCGTCCGCGAGGCCATGGTCCTGCGCCGGCGCGTGCCCGAGCACGTCTGAAAGGAACCTGTCGATGAGTCGTGAGCTGCCCACCCGCGCGTCGGCGGTCATCATCGGCGGCGGCGTCATGGGCGTCGCCGCCGCGTACGAGCTGGCCGCGGCAGGCGTGACCGACGTGGTCCTGATCGACCAGGGGCCGCTGGGCTCCGGCTCGACGTCCAAGGCCGCCGGGGGAGTGCGCGCGCAGTTCTCCGACCGGGTCAACATCGAGCTCGCCGTGCGCAGCCTGCGGACGTTCGAGACCTTCGCCGAGCGGTTCGGGCAGGAGATCGACCTGCACAAGCCGGGTTACCTGTTCCTGCTCGACTCGCCCGAGGCCGTCGCGGAGTTCGAGCGGAACGTCGCGGTGCAGAACGACCTCGGTGTGCCCAGCCGGATCATCACGCCGCGCGAGGCGGCGAAGCTGTCCCCGCTCATCGACACCGACGGGCTGCTCGCCGCGGCGTACTCGCCCACCGACGGGCACTGCACACCCGAGTCCGTGGTGCTCGGCTACGCGGGCGCGGCCCGGCGGCACGGCGCGACGCTGCTGCCGAACTGCGCCGCCACCGGCATCGACACGCGGAACGGCCGCATCGTCGCCGTCGAGACCGAGGGCGGCCGCATCGAGACCGACACCGTGATCTGCGCGGCCGGCGCCTGGTCGCGCGCCGTCGGCGCGTGGGTCGGCGTCGACCTGCCGGTGACCCCGCTGCGCCGGCAGATCCTGGTCACCGAGCCGATCCCGGACCTGCCGCCGACGGCGTTCACCATCGACTTCGCCACCTCGTTCTACTTCCATCGGGAAGGGCGCGGCCTGCTGATCGGCATGTCCGACCCCGAGGAGACGCCGGGGTTCAAGCTCGACCGGTCCGACGCCTGGCTGCCCCGCCTCGGTGAGGCCATGGCCCACCGCGCCCCCGCCCTGCTGGACGTCGGCTTCGGCACCGGATGGGCGGGCCTGTACGAGGTGACGCCCGACCACAACGCCCTCATCGGGACCGCACCGGGCGTCGACCGGTTCATCTACGCCACCGGCTTCTCCGGCCACGGCTTCCTGATGGGCCCGGCCGTCGGGGAGGTCGTCCGCGACCTCTACCTCGACCGCGCGCCGTTCGTGGACGTCACCGGCCTGGACGCGCGGCGGTTCGACCTGGCCGGGGCACGTCCCGAGCTGAATATCGTCTGACCAGAACCCACTACTCGAGGGAGAAACCCTGATGGTGACCACGCTGCCCGGCGCCGACGAACTGGCCGCCCTGGCGCGAGAGACCGCGAAGCGCTGCGGTGTGGACGTGGACGCGCTCGGCGCCGAGGTCACGACCACCTCGCCGATCAACGGCGAGCGCCTGGCCGCCGTCGGGTGGGTCGACGCCGGCGCCGTCGATGAGGCCGTCGGACGAGCCCGCGAGGCGTTCCTGGCCTGGCGCCGGGTGCCGGCGCCGGTGCGCGGCGCGCTGGTCAAGCGGTTCGGCCGGTTGCTCACCGAGCACAAGGACGACCTCGCCACGCTGATCAGCCTGGAGGTCGGGAAGATCACCTCCGAGGCGCTCGGCGAGGTCCAGGAGATGATCGACATCTGCGACTACGCGCTCGGTCTGTCCCGCCAGTTGTACGGGCGCACGATCAGCTCCGAGCGGCCGGGCCACCGGCTCATGGAGACCTGGCATCCGCTGGGTGTGGTCGGAGTGATCAGCGCGTTCAACTTCCCGGCGGCCGTCTGGTCCTGGAACACCGCGATCGCCCTCGTGTGCGGCGACCCGGTCATCTGGAAGCCGTCCGAACTCGCCCCGCTGACCGCCCTCGCGTGCGCCGCCATCCTGGACCGCGCCGCGGTCGAGGAGGGCGCGCCCGAGAACCTGAGCCAGGTCCTCCTCGGCGGTCCCGAGGTCGGCGAGGCGCTGGTCGACCACCCGGGGATCGCCCTGGTCAGCGCGACCGGCTCGACGCGCATGGGCCGCGCGGTCGGCCCGCGCGTCGCGGCCCGCTTCGGGCGGTCACTGCTCGAACTCGGCGGGAACAACGCGGCCATCGTGTGCCCGTCGGCCGACCTGGACCTCGCCGTGCGCGGCATCGTGTTCTCCGCCGCCGGGACGGCGGGCCAGCGCTGCACGACCATGCGCCGCGTCATCGCCCACACCGACGTCGTCGGCACGCTCGTCGACCGCCTCGCCGACGCGTACGGCCGGCTGCCGATCGGCAACCCGCTGACGGCCGGCACCCTGGTCGGGCCGCTCATCAACGAGCGCGCGTACGAGGCCATGCGCGGCGCGCTGGACGCCGCCATCGCCCAGGGCGGCGCGCTCGTCGCCGGCGGCGGGCGCAGGCTCGACCAGCAGGCGCCGGGCGCCTACTACGCCGAGCCGGCGCTGGTGCGGATGCCGGAGCAGACCGAGATCGTGACCCGGGAGACGTTCGCCCCGATCCTGTACGTCCTGCCGTACGAGAACCTCGAAGAGGCCATCGCGCTGAACAACGCGGTTCCCCAGGGCCTGTCGTCCAGCATCTTCACCCGGGACCAGGCCGAGGCGGAGCTGTTCGTCTCGCCCGAGGGCTCCGACTGCGGCATCGTCAACGTGAACATCGGCACGTCCGGCGCTGAGATCGGCGGCGCGTTCGGCGGCGAGAAGGAGACCGGCGGCGGCCGCGAGTCCGGCTCGGACGCCTGGCGCGGCTACATGCGCCGCGCCACCAACACCATCAACTACTCCGGCGAACTGCCCCTCGCCCAGGGCGTCGAGTTCACCGTCTGACCGAACGCCCGGCCCGCCGCGACGCGGCGGGCCGGGCACACGGGCTATCGGACCGTGCAGTTCCCCGGCCGGGCGGAGGATGCCTCGAATCCGAGGTCGCCGATGGACTGGCCGTGAGCGAGCTCGCGGCTCTCGCCGTTGAAATCCGGGTGGTCGTACAGGCACCAGGGCCGGGCGTCCTGGTTCTGCGCGCTGCGGACCGGCGGGGCGAGGAACCGCTCCTCCTGGTGGATGAGCCGCAGATGGCCGTGGCCGTGCGGCCCGGTGAAGGCGCACACCACCCCGAAGATGCGCGGGCAGGGCAGCGGCTCATCGGCATGCGCCGCTGACACCGGCCCCGCCACCCCCGCCGCGACGGCGGCCCCGGCCACCGCCAGCGAGACCCGGCGAACGATCGTGTTCATGGTCCTCCTCGATCAAGAGGCGTACCGTACGCAAGGAGTTATAGCAGAGCGTGAGATTCAATGGACGCTTAGTAGTCACTGCTGGTCGGGTGACTTAATGGTCACCCCGCATCACGGGCGATCAGCGCACGTCGCGGGTTAGACGGGCTCGCAGCGGAACGCCGCGCGACCCGTGCGGCGTGCTTCGTCGACGGCCGCGAGGCGCGCGAAGAGCGGCGGGCTCATGGCCTTCCTCCATCCGTCGAGAGGCTGGACGAGCCACTCGGTGTGTTCCGCCGGATCGAGAACGATGCGATCGAGCCGGTCGGGTGTGAGCACGCCACCGTCGAAGACGAAACCGACCTTGGCGCACGGCCAGGCGGGCCGGGGCGGCAGGAAATGCGTCAGGAGAAGGCGCGGTTCGCCCGCGAAGTCGAGGCTGGTCTCCTCCCGGCACTCGCGTACCGCCGCGGCGAAGGGCGTGGCGTCACCGTGTTCGACGTTGCCGCCGGGGAACTGCCACGCTTCCGCGCCTTGGGCCGACCGCAGCGCAAGGGGGTCGCCGGCGACATCGGTGAAGTACAGCGCCGCGTACATCGTGGCGCTCGGGAGCGTCTGGATGTACTGCTCGGGGGGAAGCCAACTCACGAACGCTCTCCGACTTCGCTGGTATGCCCGCCGCCGCAGTGGCCGCGTGCTCATCCAGGCCCAGCGTACGCCGGGGCGGAGAACCGAAGTCTCGGTGATCCCTGCCGGTACCGGCGGACGATCGCCCGGAACCGGGATGATCCTGGCCGCTTCATCAAGCCTTAACCGAGGCTTCTGTACACGCTCGCCCTGGGTAACCAGAGACTCCGGGGCGAATGGCGCGTGCAGAACGGCTCGACGACCGCGCAGGTCAGCCCCAAGAAGGCGAAGGGCTCCGGGGATGACCCGGAGCCCTGTCACCGCAGTTTGCCTCACGCGGCAAGCGCCTTCTCGATCATGCGGTTGATCCGTTCCTCGTCGCCGTCGAGACAGGGACCGCCCCGGCCAAGTTGGAGGCTAGATCGCTTGGTTCTCAGCCGACCCGGGGCTCTACGCCGAGTGACCGTCAGCGGTACAGACCCTCGCCCAGCGTCCAGCGTGCGCCTTCACGTGGCGAGGGCCAGGGCCAGGACTGGGATTTGATGACCGCCTGGGTCAACTGATCAGGATCGGCCGCCTCGATCAGTCGCCATCCGGCCGGGGGCGGGACGATCGCCCACCACGCTCCCGTGCGTGCGCCGAACCAGAACACCAGCCCCGGGAACCGCCGATGCAACACGACGACCGGGTCCGTGTTCATGGCCGTCCGCCTGGCCTCGTATCACGCCTTTTCAGGTATTCGGCGAGTTGCGCCGCCGCGCCGGCGGGGTCGTCGGCTGGGTGATCTTCATACTCGTCGCGTCGCCACACGAAGGAGCCGCGTGAGACGTCGACTTCCACCCATATCTTCTGTTGGGTGAGATCGCTCCGAAGCGATACGGCGGGACGCGCATCGCTCAGCCCGGGCTTGAGACCCAGGGCGGCCAAGTGGCGACACAACTCGATCAGCGTCTCAAGCGCCTGTTCCCGGTTGGCCTCAGCCACTGTGTGCTCCTTTGGTTGAAGCGGGGCCGACTGGAGAACCTGCGGATTCCTGACTGCACCTGAGCGGATAGAGGTAAGCGCAGATCCGCCTGTTGCTGTCGCCAGTCCCGCAACCCGTCGTCCCGCCCGCAGCCGGATGGCTGCGAGTCGACGCACGTAGGAGCTTGCCGAGGCCCAGTGTCCCGTCTCGATATCGGACAAGCCCCGTCTGCGGCTTTTGCTGCTCAGTTGTGTCTCGTTTCGTTCTCCCTCGTGTTACGTTCGACGCATCCGGGCGGTTGCAGGGAGGGGCATAGCGGTGGCCACTATGCTGATTCGGCTCAAGGCCGTACTGCGGGAAAAGCACCTACAGCCGCATGGTGCATTTTGTCGGGAATACGACAAAGTGGCACGTGTGATCGATCCGGAACTCGTCGGCAGTTGGCCCAGCCGTGCACAGTTCAATCGATGGCTGTCCGGCGAGTTGAAGGGGCTTCCACACCCTCATCACTGCCGGGTGCTGGAGAAGATGCTCCCGGGTTACACGGCGACGCAGTTGTTCGAGCCATACAAGACTGACGTACCGAACGCCGCAGAAACAGGCGTATCTGACGGGGCCGGGCTGTTCTCTCTCATCGAGAGCCGCATTGATCGTCCGGCGGTCAGCGCCATCGAGTGGGGGCCGGAACAGTCGCAGGCGGGGAGGGGCCACACCGGGCTGTCCGCGCGTGACGCCGCGAACGTGAGTGAGAGCACCCAGCGGGTGGGCCAGCGACTGCTCAAGCTCAAGCAGGAGCAGTGCTTAAGCGATGAGGAGATCAGCCAACTCGCTCACCTCGCCGGTTACATCATCGACCTGGACACCCGCATCGACATCCATATCGCCCGCGGCGGGGCAGCACACGTCACCTACCGTTACGAGCTGCTGAACTTGACGGACCGCCCGCTGACCCGCCTTGCGCGGGAGCTATGGTTCGAGCACACCATCGGCAAGCTCGACCTCTCCCCGTTGCGAGAGAGCACCAGGCGCATGGCGATTCAGCGCAGACATGACACCCCGAACCTGTCGAAGTTCGCCTGCCAGCTATCGCCGGCGATCCAGCCAGGAGAGTCCGCGGTGATCGGCTACGTCTGCGAGGGCGGCAGGTTCGAAGACGCCTTGTACTGGCGCCAAGGCATCAACCGTTACACCCGTCGCTTCACCCTGAACCTCCGGCAAGCGGACGCCGGGGACTTGATCGGCTGCTCGGCCATCGAGGAGCATCAAGATGGCCTGGAGGTCTCCGCTACCGAAGAACTGATCTGGGACTACGAAGGGGACGACGTCATCATCACGCTGACCCGCGACTACCTACGCCCTGGCCAGTCGGTCACGCTGCGCTGGACGGTGACGCGTGAGCGCGCGTGACGCCGTAGAGCACACTCTTCGAGCCTGGAACCGGCACGAGCTGGATCGGGGCGCGCCTGCCGTCATCGACTTCGATTTCCTCCCGCCCGAGGACGACCCGCCAACGCCCGCCGACCGGCTCACCACCTTCGAGCGGCTGAGCGCGCTGACCGCTGAAGTACGGGATCCCGCCGTCCTCAAACGGATCACCGCCGATCTGGCGTATCTTCGCGCGCTGATGGGCGAGCGCCCGCCGCTGGATGTCTACATCCGCGCTACTCAGGGGTGCTCCGCAGCCGGATGGCCGACCGAATACGTCACCGCGAAGGGCGAGCAGGCCCGCGCCTGCCTTGACGCACTCGGCATCGGTTGGGGAGAGACCACTTTCACCGACCTCGCCCAAGCGGAAGGGCACATCGACGTCGACGCGGCACCGGACGCGATCCGGCAGGCCGCCGCCGAGTACGAGCCTGCGGTCCGCCGCATGACCGGCAGCAGCGCCCCGTACGAGCTGACGGTGGAGACGACCTCCGTCGACGCCTACTGGGCGTACTGGCTGGACGGCGCCGGTCAGCAGGTCCGGCTCCGACTCAACGTGCGGAACGCAACGTTCACCAAGGTCCAGGTCCGCCAGTTCGCCCTTCACGAAGTCCTCGGCCACGGGCTGCAAAGCGCCAGCATCGCCACCCGATGCCAAACCGAAGACGTCCCCTGGGTACGCCTGTCATCGGTCCACGGTCCTCAGCAGGTCCTCCTCGAGGGACTCGCCCAAGCCATGCCCCTGTTCGTCAGCCCCGACGACGAAGCATTGATCAGTCGCGTCCGTATCGACCACTACCTCCAACTCGTGCGAGCCGAACTCCACCTGGCCATCAACGCCGGAACGCCGATCGAAGAATGCGTACGGCACGCCAGACAGCGCGTCCCCTGGTGGAGCAACGACCGGATCGCCGGCACACTGACCGACCGCAGTACCGATCCACTGCTCCGCACGTACATGTGGGCTTACGTTGCGGGGATCGACTGGTTCGCGAACCTCGCCGAGGCCGACAGCGCCAGGATCGGCCAGGTGGTACAAGCCGCCTATCAGGCACCACTCACACCGGCCGATCTCGAAGCCCTCTGGCCGCAGGGCCCGACCATCGGAGGCCCCAGGAAGCAGCCACAACTAGGCAGCCCAGAGGCCCGTCACCGAATGGCCAACCGCGCCGGATGAGGACTTTCTTCACGTATTCAAGGGCGCCCCGCTGCGCGGGCCGCCGGGCGACCGCCCGGCCCTCGGGCCGGGCGTGCGGCCTCTGCGGGCCGACCCGTCCGGAGACCGGCCGGCCGCCCTACCCGGATACGGAACACCACTGAAAGCGGAAGCCAGCCGACCGGTAGGCCGCTCGTTCTCCCGCGCTGTGCAAGTCTCCCAGCCGTGGCCGGCGGGTCAGGCTAAGCCGCGACGCCGTCGACAGGTCCAACTTTGACCCACCGGCCACGGCTGGAGGGTTGACGGCAACGAGGAGATCAGGGAGTGGGAGCGACGGCTCAGGCCTGACGATCGCAGTGGGTGGTTACGCGCTCCACGGGCTGGGGCGATCGGCTAACGCGGCGCTTCCGGTCCTCGGGCCGTGGCCGGCCCTGCGGTCCGGGTCACCTTGTTCTCGGACATGACGGCGAAGGTCTTCCCGCGAGACAGCAACTACTCGCCGGGAGTTGAAAACGATCACTCTCCTCGGGAGTTGTCAGCGTCCCGTTGCCGCTGCACATGGCTGAAGGGTAAGCATGATGTCACTTGGCATAGCGAAGAACGCCTACGAAGGGCAATGCTTTGCTGAAGTTTCGCATACAATCTCGTCTATCCCTCTCGCTGATGTCCGAAGGCATCCCCAACGTGAAGGACAGTCATGGATTTCGAGAGCGTCGCAAGCCTTGCTGGGAAATCGGTGGTCACGGCCCTAACTTCTAAGGTAGTTGGCGAGGCGATCAGCAAGATCACAGCCGTCTTCAACAAGCAGAAGCCCGCTGCTGAAGTCGCGGCTAAGTTGGAGAGAAGCCAGGCGGCCATCAAAGCCGACCCTGGAAATAGCATTGGTGAGACCTACGTCTGGAAGCTTGAATTCCTCGGTCTCCTGAGAGAGCATCCTGAGGTTCTTGCGGACGTGCAGGCTCTCGCCGAGACACTCGCGACTCTTGCAGGCGAAGAGCTTTCGAATATCAATCAGACGGTGATCAGCTCGAAAGGAGTCACTCAGGTCGGCCGGGATATGATCGGTGCGAGCGAAACTCGCAAGGTCCGAAAGCGCTGGCGCTGGTAGTGGCCACGAGCCCTCGGGATAAACCCGACATCGGTCAAAGTGTTGATGACAGCAATAATGTCACCCAAGTCGGACGAGATGCTTACATCCTTAATATCCATAATGGACAGCCAGAGGAGAACTCCTCGGAGGAGGTGGATTCGCCAACCCGGCCGATCAAAGTGCTTGGCGTTCTTGCTCTGATAGGATTTATTGTCTTTGCTCTTATACGTCAGTGTGTCGCGGGTGGCGATCCTGGGAACTCTCGCGATGGTGCACACTCTATCCCGTTTACTGAACCTGGAGATACGTGGCCCGCCGGAGCGACAGGTGAGCTAATTACCCATCCTATCGTAGCTAAATTCGTCTCCTGCGCTAAGGCGGCTGTCCTTGATCCCCTAACATGCCCCAACGCTAGCGACGATTCTAGGTCGGACGCATTCAAAGTCCATTGGGAACTTGTTGGCGATCCCGGCGATGGGGCGGTTATCTCGTTTCACGGGACTAAGGCAGACGTAATCGGCCATGCCGTGATGACGGTTTCGTATGAAGATCCTGCCGGTCCACAGTTCGAGCTTCATGAGCTCCAATATCGGACTACGGTCGACTGGAATAACGGAAATCCACAGATCGTAAACCCGCTGAGTCTTACTAAAATCACGCCTAAGAGGAGCGTCATCACCAAGAGCCGGCCATCCGCAGGGGCGTGGACCCACGTTGAGTCGGTCCTCCGTCAGGCATTCGACCGCTGCGTATCAAGTCATAAAGTCCCCATGCCGCCGACATGTCCCAGGAACCTTACTACCGACACAGATCGCGGAAGAGTAAGGTGGAGCTTCGATGGAGACCCTCTACTCAATACAGCTTCCAGTTATGACCCGAGTTGGGGGCTGATACATGTGAGAGGGAATTACGCTCTCAATTTCACTTATAATGTTCTTTTCTTCGGATCGCAGTCGGACTCGCGGAGCGGGATATACGACGCTGTGCTATCGGCCGCAGGGTCGCACGTTAGGGTTTTGGAGATCGCGAAGCGCTGAGCGGCGTCATCCTTCGAGCTGGGAGAAGATGCTGCGCGTGGACTTGGGATCTGCGGCTTGACGGCTCTGCAGCTAAGATGTCGCGCCGCTACTGGGAACAGGTTCCCGGTCATGTCCACCTGGCAAACTCGCGGCCGAATGCGGTCAGTGTCGGCCGTATCACACTCTGCCTTAGGCAATAGGTGTTAGATCAGAGCCGTGAAGCATGCCGCACCCTGGTTCACCTCGGGGACCTTCTGGACCATCGTCGGAGTCGCCGTCGCGTTGATCGGCATACCGATCACCAACTGGGTGACCCTCAGAGCAGGCTATCCCAGGCGGCGGTTGTACTACGGATTGCCAGTCGTAACGCCTATGTTGAACGCTGAGGATGACATGCGGGAGGGCATCGAGGTTCGCAGAGGCGGTCGCGTACTAACCGAGCCGCATGTGGTGGAGATCAAGCTCATCAGTCAAAGCCGACTAGATATTGCGAACCACCACTTCAATGCCGGTCGTCCGCTTCGGCTTGATGTTGGCGCTCCGATAGTCGAAATCCTCAAGGTGAGCACTCAGCCATCTAACCGGGAAATCCCAAAGGTGGAAGTCGTCGGCACTGGTATAGAAATCGGTCCTGCTCTGATCGGCAAACGTCAGGAAGTCTCATTCTTCCTGCTCGTTGACGGCCCAAAGCCTCGACTGACCTGCCCACATCCCGCCGCTCATTGACGTCGAAGTTCGCTATCGACCGCCCGATATAGATCCCGTAAAAGACGGTCTAACGATAGGAAATTCTGCTATTGCACTCCTGGCGGGAGCAGTGCTGGGATACATGCGTGACTGGTTCATGGGCGCTTTCGTAATAATCGCTCTTGGCTTGTCGTGCTGGCTATTCATCAGAGATATTCGCAGGAAGCGTTCCGAGAATTCCCGTTGATGGTTGACCCATTCCGGGTCGAGCCCGCGTCGCATCCACACGCGAGAGGTAGGCATGACATGCGCACTGTGGCCGACTGCTGTACAGCACGGAAGTACAGCAACACCGTCGTGCAGCGCCGGCCACGATCACACGGCAACACATGTCCGAGCAGGGCACGCCAGGGTCAACCTTGATCGTGCCGGTAGTTCGGGACGAAGAGGTCGCGGGTTCAAATCCCGCCACCCCGACAGATGCCCAGAAAGTCAGAGGCCGCTTGGCTGTCCCGAGGTGTAATCTCCCGATGTGGTAGGTGGCCAGATTGAGAGACCGGAGCATCTTGTCAAAGCCAAATTCGCTTAAGTCGCTAAAGCTCATTAATTACAAGGGCTTTGAGAATCATACGATCAGCCTGCGCCGGACAAATGTCTTGGTAGGTGCAAACAACGCTGGCAAGACGACCGCTCTGGGTGCATTGCGGCTTATCATCGCGATGCTTCCCCAGGCGCGCCGGGTTGCCCCGTCGGAAGTAGGCGAAGTCGAGGGGCGGCCGACTCGCGGATGGCCGATCACTGCAGCGGCGGTGGAGGCGTCGGCATTCTCGAACGAGAACATTCGGTACGATTTTCGGCCAAGAGAAACCCGAATCGAGGTGGTCGTAAACACAGGTGTTCGGCTAGTCGCTTCATGGGCCAAAGTGGAAGACTACGACTTGGATGAGCGCCCACCGTCAGGGATGTTTTTCATCTTTCCCCCTAATGACAACGTGACGATGCCGCCAAGAGCTGTGGCTCGGGAGTTGGTGCCGAACGTAGCAGTGGTTCCAACGCTGACGCCCTTGGATGACCGCGAGTCTTACGTCGGAGACGACACGCTGCGCCGGCACATGACGGGACGGAAAGCAAGCAGGTATTTTCGCAACGCACTATGGCGGTTGGGTGAAGAAGAATGGCGCGACTTCACGTCCTATGTGTATGAACGCACGCCCGAGCTTGCGAACTTGTTCCTTCGCCGTGCTCCGGGTACGCCGCAGGACGATTTCGACCTCTTCTATACCGAAGAACGAACCCGTCATGAGCGAGAGATCGGGTGGGCTGGCGACGGCATCCAGATCTGGCTGCAGGCACTGTTTCACCTGTGGCGGCAGCGCGGGAGCGATGTGGTCATCCTAGACGAGCCGGATGTGTTTCTGCATCCGGATCTGCAGCGGAGGTTGGCGCGGACGCTGTTTGGGACGGCTCAGCAGACCGTTGTTGCAACCCACAGTGTGGAAATCCTAGCCGAGGCGGAGCCGGGCAGCGCCGTGTGGATCGACCGTTCGCGTAGGACCTCGGAGCGTCCTCGTGCTGACGGGTCATTGGCACTCATGGGGCGACGGCTCGGCAGCGGATATGAGCTGGGAGTTGGACGGGCATTGCGGAGCAGTTCAGTTCTTTTCGTCGAAGGCGACGACGCCCCCGTGCTTGCGCATCTGGCCCGACGGCTCGGGATATCAACAGTTGCATCTTCCGATACCTACGCCACCGTGCCCCTGGGCGGATTTAGCAGGAACTGGCTAGCCAGTGCGTTCACTGAGACCATGCTGGCCCTGGGCAGTGCTGTAGCGACGTTCGTGATCCTGGACGGAGACCTGCGGTCTCAAGAGGCGATCGACTTCGAGACTCGGGAGCTGCGGAAGGTCGGCGCCCGGGTCCACGTGTGGAGTCGACGCGAGCTGGAGAACTACATGCTGGTGGCGTCTGCAATCGCAAAGGCGGCTGGCATTCCGCGCGAGGACGCCGCGGAACTCCTAATCGAGGTTGTGAGCGAGCAGAGGGAGGAAGCCGTCCTCGCGCTGGAAAGTCAGAGACTCGATGAGCACAAGCGCAAGATCGGCGAGACAAAACTCGCTCAAAAGACTGTTCTGGAGAATGCGAAGACCGAATTTAACACACGTTGGGCGACGCTTGAAGGACAGCTTGGGCTCGTAGACGCGAAAGTAACGATCCGAATGCTCAACTCTCGACTTCAAGCGCGTAAGGCGAAGACCGTCAACATGCACTCGCTCGCCAGAAACGTACCACCCGGTGACATGCCCTCCGAAGTGCAAGACGTGATCCGCAAGCTCGAGGCCTTCATTAGAGGACACTGAACGCATCCTTTCTGCACTTGCGTATCCTCCGAGCACCAGGTGAGCCTCCGGGGATGAGCTGCGCGGGTCAGCGATAGAGGCCTCGTGCAATTAGCTGCAATTAGGGGCGGTGATCAGGGCTCAATCACGGTCACTCACGGGTGGTTGGTTGGCCAGGTTAGCGCGTGTGACGTGGTGGAACAGGATTTTTCTCAAGCTGATAGCGCAAGGATGCATCGCCGTTTTATCAACGTGCGGCTCTGAGCACGCCGTGCAAGGATCATGGTGTCCCGACAACAGGCGCTCCGGGGCGCCCGAGGTTCTCGCGGCCGAACCGGCGGAGTAAGAGGCGGCTCACGGGGCGGCCGTATGCGTGGCGCGCGATCGGCGTCCTGGGTAGGCCCCACCGGACCCGGCCAAGAAGCGTTGCCCACTCTGCGGGATATTTGCGGGATGACGGTCGACCGCATCATGCACCATGGCGACTCGATCGCAGGTCAGAAGCACACCGGCTGACGCATCACCTGTGGATTCCTAAACCGTGTGCAGCCCTCCCCGGGACGGGGAGGGCTGCGGTTCGCGGCGGGCGTCATCCGTCATCGGGCGACGCCCGCCACTTGGTCATCGGCGCCAGCGGCGCTTGGTGACCGTGGTCTCGATGTCGAACGTGCCGGTGGGGCTGCCGTCCCAGTCGAGGCGCGGCGTGATCTCGCCGCGCCGGACCTTCAGCGGGCTGCCGGGCGGGAAGTACCACTCGGCTTGGGTCATCGCGTCTTCGCGGACCGCCGGATCGCGCAGTTCTGCACGCGTCCGGTCGTTGAGCCTCACCTTGGCGGTGCGGCCTTCCTTCCTCGTGTAGGAGGAATTGCGTGCCACGAGGATCATCTCCTGGTGCTTGTGGGTGACGTGCTGGCTGCACATCCCCGGATTTGCGTTGTGTGGGTCTTACGGGAGCGACCGTCCGCAGCAGGAGGGGCTCCGCCAACCCGGGTTCTCGAAGAGGCCTCCGCCGGAGATTCAGGTTCTGGCGGTCGCCGCGACGCTGTCGCGTTCGAGGAAGCGGGCCGGGACGACGGTGCGGCGGCCGCGACCGTCGCCGTCCGTGGCGTCGGCGCGGCCGATCTGGGCGAACAGTTGCTCGGCGGCGGCGCGGCCCATGTCGTACGACGGTTGCACGACGACCGAGATCCTCGGGCGCACCAGCGTCGTCCACTCCAGGTCGTCGAAGCCGAGCAGGGAGATCTCCTCGGGGATCGCGATGCCCCGCTCGGAGAGCAGCGAGAACGCGCTCTTGGTCATGTAGCTGTCGGCCGTGAACAGCGCGGTCGGCGGATCCTCGATGTCGAGCATCGCCTCGACGGCCTGCGTGCGGCGCTTCGGCTCGCCGCCGTGCGGGACGAGGGCGATGAGGTCGCGGTCGGGATGGATGCCCGCCGCGGACAACGCCCGCAGGTATCCCCGTACCCGGTCGAGGGAGGGGCGGGAGGGGCCCGCGACGCTCGCCCGTACCTTGCCGATCCGCAGCGCGGGGGGCTCCTCGGGCTGGACCGAACCGAGGAAGGCGACGCGGCGGTGGCCGAGGCCGATGAGGTGGTCGATCGCGGCCGTCGTCGCCGCCTCGTTGTCGGCGACGACGCTGTCGATGCCGGCGTCGCTGAGCTGCCGGTCCAGCGACACGACGGGGACTCCGGCCCGGGTGACGGCGTCGATGTGGCCGTGCTCGCGCACCGAGATCGGGGTGATGATGATGCCGTCGACCTTGTGCGAGAGCAGGACCTTGGTGGCCTGCTGTTCCTGGCTCGCCCGGTCGTCGGTGTTCATGACGATGACCTGGGAGCCCTCGCGCAGGGCCACGTCGCAGATGCCGCGCATGGCGGCGGAGAAGAAGGCGTCGGAGATGTCGGCGCAGACGAAGCCGATGACGTCGGACTTGCCGCTGCGCATCGTACGGGCGATGCGGTCCGGCTCGTAGCCGAGTTCGCGGACCGCCTGGTTCACCCGCTCGATGACCTCCTGGCTGGAATAGCCGTACCCGCCGAGCACACGGGAGGCGGTGGCCCGCGAGACGCCCGCGCGTTTCGCGACGTCGTTGATGTTGGGCCGCGACCGCTTGGGGCGTTCCCGGGATCCGGGTTCAGGCGCCACGTTGAGTTCCTTCTGGTTCGTGCGGAGGCGGCGTGCTCACAGGTCGACCCGGGTGCCGATGCCGTTCGAGCGGGCGGCGGCGTACGCGCGCCACGCCAGCACGGCGTCCTGAACACCCAGGCCGTTGCTGTGGAACACTACAGTTTCCGCTTCGTCGGCGCGTCCCGGATGATCACCGCGGAGCACCTCGGCGATCGGACGCACCGCCTCCTCTTTCAGCATGCCCGCCCGTACGGCGGCCAGCACCGGTCCGGTCGACCGCAGCGCCTGCTCGGGCAGGTCGGTGAAGGTCCGGGCGGCCCGCGCGGAGCAGGCGACGTCGATCTCACATCGGTCCGGGGCGTACGAGCCCATCGTCAGCACGGTCGTGCCCGCCCGCAGCCAGGCTCCCTCGATCACCGGGGTACGGCTGAGGGTGCAGGCGGCGATCGTACGGCTGCGTTCGCACAGGTCCCGCGGTGACGCGGCCACCTCGACCGGGAGCTCCGCCAGGCGGGCGTCGAGGTGCGCCCGGCCGAGGGCGTGCAGCCTGGGACTCCACATCAGGAACCGGTCGACCGGCAGCAGCGCGTGCATCAGGCCGACGAACTCGGTGGCCTGCGCGCCGGCCCCCAGCACGCCGACGGTGTGCGGCCGGTCGGGGGACAGGGCCCGCGCCGCCGCGACCAGACCGCCGGCCGTGCGCAGCGCGGTGATCGTCGTGCCGTTCAGCACGCCGACGGTCCGGCCGGAGTCCGGGTCGTGCACGGTCACGGTCGCGTGCACGGTCGGCAGGTCCCGCTCCGCGTTCTCGGGATGCTGCGTGCCGGCCTTGAAGACGACGCCGGTCTCGCCGGCCGCGACGGCGCTGTGCACGAACGCCATGCCGTCGGGGGCGAACGTCGTGTAGTGCGTGTGCGCCGACCGTACGCCACCGCCCTCGGCGGCCAGGAGGAAGGCGCGGTCCTGGGAGTCCACGACGTCGGCGGCGCCGACGGCGGCCCGGATCTGCGCGTCCGACAGGATCAGGACGTCCATCTCAGAGCACCCGGGCGAGGAAGGAACGGGTGCGCTCGTGCTCGGGCGCCGCGAAGATCTGCTCCGGCGGGCCGGCCTCCACGACGCGACCGCCGTCCATGAAGACCACGTGGTCGGCGACGTCCCGCGCGAAGCCCATCTCGTGGGTGACCACGATCATGGTCATTCCCTCGTCCGCCAGGTCGCGCATGACGGCGAGCACGTCGCCGACCAGTTCGGGATCGAGCGCGGAGGTGGGCTCGTCGAACAGCATGAGCTTCGGTCGCATGGCCAGGGAACGGGCGATCGCGACGCGCTGCTGCTGCCCGCCGGACAGCGAGTCGGGGTACGCCTCGGCCTTCTCGGCCAGGCCCACCTTGGTCAGCAGCTCCATCGCGCGCCGGCGCGCGGTCGCCCGGTCCACGCCGCCCACGACGACGGGGCCCTCGACGACGTTCTCGATGACCCGCCGGTGGGGGAAGAGGTGGAAGCCCTGGAAGACCATGCCCATTTGGCGGCGCTGGGCCGCGAGCTGGGACGATGTCATCTCACGGAGCGCGTCGCCCTTCCAGCGGTAGCCCATCGGCTCGCCGTCGAGGTAGACGTGCCCGCTGTCGGGGACCTCCAGCCGGTTGACGCAGCGCAGCAGGGTGCTCTTGCCGGAACCGGACGGGCCGATGACGCACTGCACCTGGCCGGCGTGGACGTCGAGGGAGACGTCGCGCAGCACGTGGTTCCCGCCGAACGCCTTGTTGACCTTCTCGATGCGCAGGAGAGGGAGCATGACCGGCTCACGCCTTTCCGAACGAGGGGAGGAACCGCAGCCGCTTGACGTTCTTCGTCGCCCCGGCCTGATGGTGCGTCGTCTTGAGCCGCTTCTCGACCTGCTGCTGGGCCACGGTGAGCAGCGTGGTCAGTACGAGGTACCAGATGGTGGCCACCAGCAGGAGCGGGATCGTCTTGTAGTTGCGGGAGTAGATCATCTGGGCGCTGTAGAGCAGGTCCGGGGTGGCGAGGACGCTCACCAGCGAGGTGAACTTCAGCATCGAGATCAGGTCGTTGCCGATCGGCGGCACGACGATGCGCAGCGCCTGCGGCAGGACGACCCGCCGCATCACCTGGAACCTCGACATCCCGATCGACAGCGCCGCCTCCGTCTGCCCCTTCGACACCGCCTGGATGCCGGCGCGGATCATCTCGGCGGCGTAGGCGCTCTCGGTCAAGGACAGGCCGAGGATGGCCGCCGTGAACGCCGAGATGACCGTGTTGGTGTCCCACGACGCGAGCGTGGGACCGTACGGGACTCCGAGCTTGAGCTTCGGGATCAGCGTGGCCAGGTTGAACCAGAAGACCATCTGGACCAGGGGCGGCACGCCGCGGAAGAACCACAGCCACAGCCAGCTCACCGACCGGAACAGCGGGTTGGCGGACAGCCGCATGACCGCGAGCAGGATGCCGAGGGCCAGCCCGATCACCATGGCGAGGACGGTCAGCTCGAGGGTCGTGACCAGCCCGCTGAGGATCTCGCCGTCGAAGAGGTACTCCAGGACCGTCGACCACTTCATGTTCCGGTTGGTCACGAGGAGCTGCGCGAACATCCCGATGATCAGGATGAGGACGACCCCTCCGACCCACCACCACGGGTGCCGGAGCGGCACCTTCCGCGCGCCCTCGGCACTTCGGAACCCACGGTCATCTTCGGCCTGGTCGGCCGGGCTGCCCGCCATCTGCATCGTCGACTCCTTCACGTGGGGGTGGGTCAGAGGGGTCCGGGCGGCCTCAGCCCTCGGGGTGGGCCTTGGTGATGAGGACGGCCGTCTTGAGGTCGCCCTGACTGGTCACGCCCCACTGGGAGCGGATCTTGGCGTAGGTGCCGTCGTTGATGACCGCCTGGAGCGCCGCCTTCAGCGCCGGGCCGAGGGGGCTGCCCTGCTTCACGCCCAGGCCGTTGTAGACCGCGTTGACGAGCAGGTCCGAGGTGTCGAGCTGGCCGCTCTGCTTCGCGCTGTACTTCAGCTTCCCGGATCCGGCGGCGACCAGTTGCACGCGGCCCGACGTGACGGCGAGCTCGGCCGAGGGCTGGTCCTTGAACTGCTCGATCCGCATGGGGGTGGAGCCGCACGTCTTGGCGTTGTTCTCCGTCAGGTACTTGTACTCCCACGCCCCGGTGAGCACCGCGACGGACTTGCCGCACACGTCCTGGATCTTCTGGACGTTGAGCCCCGAGCCCTTCTTCCAGCCGAAGGCGGTGCCCTCCTTCTGCAGGGGCACGAAGTCCAGGCTCGCCAGCCGGTCGGGGGTCACGCCGAGCGAGGCCACCGCCACGTCGTACCGGCCGTTGTCCAGTCCGGGGATGATGACGTCGAAGCCGGTGGCCTGATAGGTGAAGGTCATCCCCATCTTGGCCGCCATCGCCTTGGCCAGGTCGACGCTCCAGCCCTTGATCTTGCCGCTCTCGACGTACTCCTCCGGGGCCCAGTCCCCGAAGACGGCGACCTTGGCGCTCTTGAGGTTCGCGGGCACGAGCTTGGCGACCGCGGGGTCCGCCGCCTGCTTCGGGGCCGCGTCCCCGGACGCGGTGGAGGTCTTGGAGTCGTTGCCGCAGGCGGAGAGGACGAGTGCCGCGCACGCCGCGAGCGCGGCCAGAGCCGCGCCGGCGCGGCCACCCCGGGTACCGGTCATGATGATTCCTTTGCTGCTGTGGCGGACAGGTGCCGTGTCAGGTCGGAGGTGATCGGTCTGGCGTGCCCGAAGGCACCGAGGGAGGTGCAGACGTGAGCGGCGTGCGCGCAGGCACGGCGCAGGGTCTCCTGCTTCCCGAAACCCGAGGTCAGGCCGGTCAGCATATGAGCGATGAAGGTGTCTCCGGCCCCCAGGGTGTCGACCACGTCGACCGGGGCGGCCGGCTCCGCGAAGAACGCGCGGCCGTCGTAGAGCTGCGCGCCCGCCGCGCCGCGGGTCGCCAGGGCGACGCGCGCCCCCTGGTCGCACGCCCAGCGCAGCAGGTCGCCGGTCTCGGCCTCGCCGAGATGGGAGGCCGAGAAGAAGGCGTAGGTGACATGCGGGAGCAGCCGGGCCGCGTACTCGTCGCCGGTGTGCGCGTCGAAGTCGAACGACAGGGGCAGGCGCTCCGCGACGGCCGGCAGTTGCTCCTCGAGTTGCGCCGAGTAGCTTGAGTGCGCCAGGTCGTGGGCCGCGATGAACTCCAGGTCCTCGTCGTCGAGCCGGAACCGCGCCACGCCCCGGTCGTACGGCCCGAAGGTGCGCTCGCCGCCGACGTTGACCACCGTGGCGTAGCCGGTCGGACCGGCCGGCCGCCGCAGGCGTGAGACGTCGACGCCCTCCGCCCGCAGGGCCGCGGCGAGCTGGTCGCCCCGCTCGTCCCGCCCGGCCGATCCGACGTAGGAGGACCGGGCGCCGGCGCGGGCCGCGTGGACGGCGACGTTCACGCAGTTGCCTCCGGGGTACATGTGCCCGGTCTCCGGATAGCAGTCGATGATGTTGTCACCGACGGCGGCGAGCCGCATCAGTACTCGACCTTCCACATGTAGCGGCGGTCGGTCAGCGGACGGCCCGAGAACGCCTCGAAGTGCTGCGCCAGCCGGGCGGTGACCGCGCTGGCCATGACGAACGCCCCGACAGTGGCGCGCAGGTCCGCCGGCACCCCCGGAAGTGACAGGGACGCGCTGTCGATGACGTGGTTGCGGTGGTTGTAGCGCTCCAGGAAGTTCAGCGCCCGCTGTCCCATCGGACGCGTGGCGTCCTCACCGAGCAGCAGGACCACCGGCACCTCTCCGTCGATGACCTCGAAGGCGCCGTGCAGGAACTCACCCGAGCCGGTGGCGACCGCGTGCTTGATCTGCATCTCCTGCAGGTAGCAGGCCCCGAAGGTCTGCGCCGCGCCCTCCAGGGGGCCGGAGCCGAGGACGTACACGCACGGCTCGTCCACGCACGCCGCCGCGATGTCGCGCAGCCGGTCGTCCAGTTCGCGCACGGAGGTCTCGAACGCCGCCGAGCAGCCGCGGAAGGCGGCCACGGCCTCGTCGTAGTCGTCGGCGACGCCCTGCGCCTTGAGCAGGGCGTACGCGATGAGCCCCTGGAGGACCTGCTTGGCCTCGACGCTGCGGTGCAGGACGATGTCCGCCGCCTCCTTGGCGACGACGCTCTCCGGGTCCTTCGTGACGAGCAGCACCGGCGCCCCGGCGTCCCGGGCGAACCGGACGGCCCGCGCCGTCTCGGCGGTGCCGCCGTTCGTGCTGCTCGCGATCACGATCGAGTCGGGACCGAGGGCGGACGGATGCCGCAGCATGAACTCGTCCGCGTTCAGCGCCACCGCGGGGATGGGGGAGCGCTCCAGGATGAAGCGCATCGCCCCGAACATGAACAGCGAGCCGCCACAGCCCACCAGGTAGATGACCCGGGTCGTCGGCTTGAGTGCCTTCTCGACGAAGGCGGTCACCTGAGCCTCGATCTCGGGCGTCACGGCGACGTCGATATCGCCACGGAGGGTATCGGGAATCGGGCCAAGGGGACGGACGGGCTGGCGTACCAGGCTCAATGCAGGCTCCACTGTGAGAACGATCTCAGATTGGGGGTGATGATGCCCCCGCCGCGACGGGCCCGTCAAGACCCCGACGGAGGTCGGTCCGCCGTTGGTCTGCGGCTCCCAGGCCAGGCGTCGTCAGGAGGCCTGCGTCGGGCGGTGCCGAGTGGGTGACGCTGGACGCGGGCCGGTCCCCCGAGCCCGCCCGGGGTCGTGACCTTCTCCGCCGTCGAGCGCTGTCTTCCCTGGCCGCACAGGAAATTCCTCGCCGATTCCGTGGTGCGGTTCGATTGGCGGATTCCACCGCCGTACGGCCCCATTTCCAACGTCTCCGCCGGGCAGGACGATCAGGTTGGTCCGACGCGCCCGTGAGATGAATCGATGTGCTTAACGGAACGGCCGGCGAGCACCTTTCCATGCCGCGCACGCCGCCCGACGACGTCCGGCCTGGTGGGCCGCATCGGTCTCTCGATCCGCGCGAGGGCTTTCGACCCATATCAAAACCCCGTCGCGTGATCTTCCGACGCGCTTTGATGGTGCTTCACCGAAAGATCCACTTGTATGCAGAAGGAGCAGTATGCGGGCAGCGACCCTGGCGATCGGCGTCTCCGGCCTCCTGGTTCTCACGGCGTGCGCGTCTCCGGCGCCGACCGTGAAGGTGGCCGCCGAGGATGACGCCCTCACCGTCTACGTGCGGCCGGGCGGCGCCTCGGTCGCCGGTCGCTCGGGGGAGGCGCGCGCCGACTCGGCGGGCCGCGTCGGCGTCACCGCGCAGACGGCGGTCGGCTCCCTGGCGGACGCGCAGGCGGTGATCGCGGCGAGACGGGCGAAGAACGTGTCTGTCCTCCTTCGCGGAGGGACCTACCACGACGCGGACGTGTGCTGGACGGTGGGCGCCCCGGACGAGACGATCACAGTGTCGCCTCAGCCGGGGACGGGCCCGGTCGTCTTCGACGGGCAGGCGGCCAAGAAGACGGGGTACTGGACGATCGTCACGCCGAAGTCCGCCAGGCTCGTCTTCAAGGGTCCGATGACGATCCGCGATTACGGCGACGGCGGCATCAAGGCGCAGGGGAACAGGACCGACGGCCCGGTGCGCGGTCTCGTCGTCAAGGGGATCACCTTCACCCGCCTCGGCAACGCCTGGGTCAAGGGAGCCGGCGGCTACGCTGGCGTGCACCTCAACTACGTCGAGAAGGCGCAGATCCTGAACAACAGGTTCATCAACCTGGAGAACACCGCGGGTCCCGCCAACATGCACGGCGTCTACTTCGCGTTCACCCCCACGGGAAAGACTCCGGGGAGCAACCACGGACTGGTCGAAGGGAACACCTTCCAGGTGATCTCCGGGGACCCTATTCGCGCCACCGACGGCAGCAGCTACAACGTCGCGCGGGGCAACGTGTTCAAGACGGGTAAGGGTCACAACGGAAAGACCCGTGGGAACGGCTACAAGGGGATGTTCACCTATTGGGTCTTCCCCCGCGCGGCCAGGTGCGGCAAGGGCAACAAGTTCTATGGCAAGAAGTCGTATCAGAGCTATTCGAACACGAAGGCTCCCGGCGCCACGTCCGGCCCTTCCGGCAGCAAGTGCAAGTCGGTGACCAGGGTGGGCGGCTGACCGCCGGTCTCCGAGCCCCGCGGCGCCCCGGGCGGGCACCGCGGTCGGCATGACCACGGCCGGTCCCGGACCGCTCCGCTCAGGAGGCCGGGGCCGGCCGTCGCGTCGATCCGAACGGCTGAGCGACGGCGGAGGCCGGTCGGTGATTCGTACGGGCCCCGGTGGGGCTCGGACCCGGCCGTCCGTCTCGGCCGGCCGCGTCAGTGGAGGCGGCGGCTACCGGCCGCCTCGTCGAAGATGAGCCAGGTGCGCGTCGACCGGATGCCGGGGAGCGTGTGGATCCGGGCGAGGACGACGTCGCGCAGTGTGACGTTGTCGGGCGTGCGGACGAGCATCACGAGGTCGACGTCGCCGCCGACGAACGCCAGGTGCTCGATGTACGGCACGTCGCGCAGGCGCGCGGTGACCTCCCGCCAGGAGTGCTGCTCGATGGTCAGGAGCACGTACGCCGCGGTGCCCAGCCCGGTGCGCACGGGATCGATGCGGGCGGTGAACCCGGTGATGACACCTTCGGCGACCAGCCGTTCGACCCGCGCGTAGACGTTGGAGCGGGAGACGCTCACGCGCTCGGCGAGGGTGCGCATGGACAGGCGGCCGTCGCTCTCCAACTCGCGCAGGATGGCTCGGTCGACGTCGTCGAGGGGGGCCGCCGATCGTCCGGCGGTCCCCGGCTGTGCCGCCGCCTCGAAGGACAGATGATCCATCGGCCACCCCTCGTAGAGCCGTTTGTCCGTGTTTCCGGCCACATGCTGGCCTTTTGGCTGTTTTACAACGATATTCCTAGCACTGGCCGAGCAAGGAAGGCGGGGCCGTATGACGGATCGACAGCACGATGGCGGCCCGGAGGCGCTGCTCCCCTCGGAGCGGCCGGTCCGCTTCCTCACCGACACCGGAACGGCGGTGCGCGGCCGTCCCCGCTATCCGCTGCCCAGCCCGGAGACGCTCCGCCGGGCGTACCGCGCGATGGTCGTCGGACGCCGGTTCGACACCCAGGCGACGGCGCTGACCAAGCAGGGACGCCTCGCCGTGTACCCGTCGAGCCGCGGGCAGGAGGCCTGCCAGGTCGGGGCCGTCCTCGCCCTCGAGGACGGTGACTGGCTCTTCCCCACGTACCGGGAGTCCATGGCGCTGGTGACGCGCGGCATCGAGCCGACGGAGGTCCTCGCCCTGCTGCGCGGCGACGCCCACTGCGGCTACGACCCGCACCGCCACCACGTCGCGCCGCAGTGCACGCCGCTGGCGACCCAGACCGTCCACGCCGCCGGACTCGCCTACGCCGAACGGCGCAAGGGCAGCGGCCGGATCGCCCTCGCCTGCGTCGGTGACGGCGCGACCAGCGAGGGCGACTTCCACGAGGCACTGAACTTCGCCGCCGTCTTCAAGGCGCCGGTCGTGTTCCTGGTGCAGAACAACCAGTACGCCATCTCCGTCCCGCTCGACCGGCAGACCGCGGCGCCGTCCCTGGCCCACAAGGGCGTCGGGTACGGGATCCGCTCCGAGCGCGTCGACGGCAACGACCCGGTGGCGATGCTCGCGGTGCTGTCCGCCGCCGCCGAGCACGCGCGCTCCGGCCACGGACCGTTCCTGGTCGAGGCGCACACCTACCGTCTCGAGTCGCACACCAACGCCGACGACGCGACCCGCTACCGCACCGACGCGGAGGCCGAGGAGTGGCGCCGGCGCGACCCCATCGCCCGGCTGGAGGCGTACCTGCGCCGCCGCGGCCACCTCGGCGACGAGGACGTCGCGGAGGCGTCGGCCGCCGCCGAGGAGTTCGCCGCCCGGCTGCGCACCGCGATGAACGCCGACCCCGAGCTCGCCCCGCTCGGGATGTTCGACCACGTCTACGACGTCCCGACCCCGCAACTGGACGAACAGCGGGCGTCGCTCCGCTCCGAACTCGAGGCCGAGGAGGCGCTGACGTGACCAGCCCGTCCACCACCATGGCGCAGGCCCTCAACTCCGCGCTCCGCGACACCCTGGCCGACGACGAACGGGTCGTTGTCTTCGGCGAGGACGTCGGGCGGCTCGGCGGTGTCTTCCGTATCACCGACGGCCTGACCGCCGAGTTCGGCGAGGACCGCTGCTTCGACACGCCGCTCGCCGAGGCGGGCATCGTCGGATTCGCCGTCGGCATGGCCATGGGCGGCTTCCGGCCCGTCGTCGAGCTGCAGTTCGACGCCTTCGCCTACCCGGCGTTCGAGCAGATCGCCTCGCACGTGGCCAAGATGCGCAACCGCACCCGCGGCCGGGTCGAACTCCCGATGGTGATCAGAATTCCGTACGCCGGCGGCATCGGGGGAGTCGAGCACCACTGCGACTCGAGCGAGGCGTACTACGCGCACACGCCGGGGCTGAAGGTCGTCACGCCCGCCACGGTGGACGACGCGTACTCGCTGCTGCGCGAGGCGATCGAGGACCCGGACCCGGTGATCTTCCTGGAGCCCAAGAGGCTGTACTGGTCGAAGGCGCAGGTCACCCTGCCGGTGCGTGCCGAGCCGTTCGGCCGCGCCGCGATCCGCCGCCAGGGCCGCGACGCCACGCTCGTCGCGTACGGCCCGACCGTTCCCGTCGCTCTGGAGGCCGCGGAGGCCGCCACCGAGGAGGGCTGGGACCTGGAGGTCGTCGACCTGCGGACGATCGTGCCGTTCGACGACGAGACCGTCACCGCGTCGGTGCGCCGGACCGGCCGGTGCGTGATCCTCAGCGAGGCCGCGGGCTTCGCCGGGGTCGGCGCGGAGATCGCGGCCCGGGTCCAGGAACGCTGCTTCCACAGCCTGCACGCCCCCGTGCTCCGGGTGACCGGGTTCGACATCCCGTACCCGCCGCCGATGATCGAGCATCATCACCTGCCGAACGTCGACCGGGTCCTCGACACGCTCGACCGGCTCCAGCGCGACGACCGCCCCGACCAGCGTTTCCTGCCGCTGGGCGGTGCGGCGTGACCGCGACCGGCACCGAGGTGATCTTCCGCCTCCCCGACCTCGGCGAGGGACTGACCGAGGCCGAGATCACCGAATGGCGCGTCGCGCCGGGGGAGACCGTCACCGTCGACCAGAACGTCGTCGAGGTGGAGACCGCCAAGGCCGCGGTCGACGTCCCCATCCCGATCGCGGGCACGGTCGCCCGGCTGTACGGCGAGGTCGGAGCCGTCATCGCCGTCGGCGAACCCCTCATCGCGGTGACCGTCGCGGCCGAGACCCCTGCCGCCCCGGCGGTGGCCGACCCGTTCGCCGATGACGAGGGCCGACGCGCAGCCGAGCGGTACCGCGAGGAGGAGCGTGCCGGCTCGGGCAACGTCCTGGTCGGATACGGAACGGGCACGGCCCGCCGGTCGCGCCGCCGCCGCGCCGGACGCCCCGTCCCGCCGTCGCCGCACCGAGCACCCGCTCCGACGCGGGTCGCCTCGGCGGCCGCGGCCCCCTCGAGCGCCCCGGGGACCTCGGAAGCCTCGGCACTCCCGGAGGAGTCGGCGCTCTCGATGGCCCCGGCGCTCTCGATTGCCCCGGGGACCTCGGAGGGCCCGGCACTCCCGGTGGCTTCGGCGCCCTCGAGCGCCCCGGCCACCTCGGTCGCCCCGGCTGCCGGGACGCCCGTACGGCCCGAGGCGCCGCGCGTCATCTCACCCGTGGTCCGCCAGCTCGCCCGGACGCACGCCATCGACGTCGCCGCTCTCACCCCCAGCGGCCCCGGCGGTGTCGTGCTCCGCCGCGACGTCGACGCCGCCATCGCCACAGCCGCCGCGCCGGGAAAGGCCGCGCCCGCACTGGCCCAGGCGCCGGGGATCACCGCCTCGGCTCCGGCGGCGGCCACCGGCCTGGCCGTGGCCCCGGAGCCGGCCGTCCACCGGGCGGACGAGGGGCGGACGGACGACGAGACTCCCGTCCGCGTCCCGCTTCGGGGCGTGCGGCGGGCCATCGCGGAGAAGCTCTCGCGCAGCAGGCGGGAGATCCCGGATGCGAGCACCTGGGTCGACGTCGACGCCACGCCCTTGGTCGAGCTCAAGGCAGATCTCGCCCGCGCGCTCCCCGACGCCCGCATCGGGATGCTGGCGCTGTTCGCCCGGATCTGCGTCGCCGGGCTGCGGAGATTCCCCGAGCTCAACGCCTACGTGGACGCCGAACGCCAGGAGATCGTCCAGGTTCCGCAGGTGCATCTCGGCTTCGCCGCGCAGACCGACCGGGGCCTCGTCGTGCCGGTCGTCCGTGACGCCCACCGGCTCACGCTCGCCGAACTCGCCGCCCGGATCCGGGAACGTACCGAGGCCGCCCGGACCGGCCGGCTCGATCCGCGCGACCTCACCGGCGGGACGTTCACGCTGAACAACTACGGGGTCTTCGGCGTGGACGGCTCCAACCCGATCATCAACCATCCCGAGGCCGCCATGCTGGGCGTCGGCCGGATCACGGACCGGCCCTGGGCGTTCGAGGGGGAGATCCGGCTGCGCAAGGTGGCGCAGCTGTCCTTCACCTTCGACCACCGCGTCTGCGACGGAGGCGTGGCCGGCGGCTTCCTCCGCTTCGTCGCCGACTGCGTGGAACGCCCAGAACTCCTGGTCGCCCACCTGTAGACGCGCCGCCGACCGCACCGCGCCGCAACGCTCGGCGAAGACGCGCCGCAGGAGGCGACATGCGGGGGTCCGTCCTGATTCGTCAGCCGGATCACCGAGCCTTCGGCGCGCCACCACCGAGTCTGCGCGAAGGCCGACGGAGCCGATCGCGTTCGCGCGCGGTTGGACGTGGATCCACTGGTGATCGCTGCTGTCTAGCAGCAGCGATCACCAGGGATCTTCACACCGCCGGGCGTGGGGCGGCTCCCTGCCCTGCTTTGATCACATCGGTCGCATGCGCGCACGGGCAGGCGGCAGCGGCATGGGAGGGTGACGGGTATGCGGGTGCTGGTCGAGTGGCAGCGGGCGATCGACACCGAGCCACGGGGCGCGCTGGTCAGGTTCCGGCGGTAGGTCGCCGAGCGAGTGTGGAGCGATCTCGTGGATCCGCGGTTCGCGACCGAGGTGGGGATCTGCCACTCCGATGGCCTGTTCCGGGCGTTCACCTCGCTGATCGGCCATGCCCCACAGACCCCCGAAGCCTGTGCCGGTGACCGGCGGGTGGGCCGGTCACCGGACGCGGCGGCTATCCGCCGGACTGCTCGCTGCGGTGCCGTACCTTCTCGGTCAGGCGGTCCAGGCTCTCGGTCAGTTCCTGCTCGACCCGGGAGCGGGGCGGCGCGTGCTCCTCGTCGAAGAACGACAGGTGGACGACCGCCTCGCTGCGGTCCGGCTCGATGCCCGTGACCTGGAGCCAGCCGGCGTACTCATCCGTGTCGCGGGTGCCCCACTCCACCCGGAGCTGATCGCGCTCGGTCCGCATCAGGGCGCGCTCTCGCTCGGAGCCGTGCTCGACCGTGACCTCGGGCAGGTCGGCCGCCTCCAAATGCACCTCCTGGGGCATCCACTCGTCCATCGTCTGCGGGTTCGCAGCCTCGTCGAAGACCAGTTCGGCGGGGGCGGCGAAGGCCCGGGACCTCTCGTACTCGGTCATCGTCGTACTCCTTCCCGTCAGGGCGGCGGTAGCCGCCGCTGACCGGTCGGCTACCCGAATGTGCCGGTCCGACACTCCGGGTGACACGGGAGTACGGTCACCGCGGTGGGGTCTGGCCGTAGCCGGAAAGCCTCTCGGCGACCCGCGCGATCTCTTCGGCGTCCAGGAGGCGCGGCGTGCCGGCGCTCACCGCGCGCAGGTAGAGCTCGCTCAGCCATTCGAGGTATTCGCTGCCGGTCCGGGCCGCGCGCAGGTCGGCGCCGATCGTCACCGTGCCGTGGTTGCCCAGGATGCAGGCGGTCGACTCGCGCAGGCCCTGGACGGTGTTGTCGGCCAGTTCCCGGGTCCCGTATGTCGCGTAGGGCGTCACGCGGACCGGGCCGCCGTACTGCGCGATCATGTAGTGGATGGGCGGCAGCTCGTCGACGAGCGTGGACAGCACCGTGGCGGCCGTCGAGTGCGTGTGGACGATCGCCGACGTCTCCTTCGCGGCGTACACCGCCAGGTGCAACGGCAGTTCCGAGGTCGGCCGCAGCGGCGCGTCGACGGGCGTTCCGTCCAGCGCGTGCACCCCGACGAGATCGGCGGTCAGCTCGGCATAGTCCACGCCGCTGGGGGTGACCGCGACGCGGTCGCCCACCCGGACGCTGACGTTGCCGGACGTGCCCGGCAGGAGACCGGCCCCGGACAGGCGTCGGCAGGTGTCGACGATCTCTTCGCGGACCTCACCGAGCAGCATGGCACTTCCCCTCACACGGCGCCGGACCCGGCCGCCGCATCGATCTCAGCATCTCCTGCCGGCCGCCGGGTCCTTCCCGCCGGCGCATCGGCCGACCGGGCTCCGTTCGTCGCCGGTCACGTCGGCTATCTTCCCAAGGGGACGGGGTCATAGGTCACGGGGCGGTCGATAGTTTTCGAAAGTCATTGCGGATCCTCGTGGGCGCCACGCCGGAGAGATTCGCCTGCGGTTCGCCGGTGTCGACCGTCGTTGACCGGGCGACCTGCTCCTAGGAGGATGTCGAAAGATTGCGCTAATCTTCGAAACGCGAGATCGACGATGTGGAGGCACGCGTGGCACGTCCAGCCGAAACGGGATCGGAGCCGACGACCGGTCGGCGCTCCCGGCCCACCTTGGCCGACATCGCCGTGGAGGCCGGCGTCTCCACGGCGACGGTGTCCAAGGTGCTCAACGGCCGGACCGACGTCGCCGCGGCCACCCGGGAGCGGGTCACCCGGCTGCTCAAGGCCCACAGCTACCTCCCGCCCGGCGTACGACGGGCACGCAGGTCAGGGCTGGTCGACGTCGTCATCAGCGGGCTCGACAGCCCCTGGGCGGTGGAGATCCTGCGGGGCGTCGAGGCCGAGTGCGCCGAGCGCGGCACGGGCACCGTCGTCTCGCTCGTGCGCGGGGACGACGCCCGGCCGCCGAGCTGGGCCTCGCTCAGCGTCCAGCACCACAGCGACGGCGTGATCCTGGTCACCTCCCGGATCACCGCGGCGCAGCGCGCGCAGATCGAGCGGGCGGGTGTCGGGCTCGTCGTCATCGATCCGGTCGACCTGCCCGAGTCCGATCTGGTCAGCGTCGGAGCGACGAACTGGTCGGGTGGCCTGTCCGCGACCGAGCACCTCATCTCGCTCGGTCATCGGCGGATCGCCGCGATCGGGGGCCCGCAGGAGATGCTGTGCACCCAGGCCCGGATCGACGGCTACCGGGCCGCCCTGGAGCGCGCGGGCATCGAGCTGGACCGCACTCTGATCCGGTACGGCGACTTCCAGTACGAGGGCGGGTTCCAGGCGGCGCGTGACCTGCTGGAGTCGGCGGACCATCCTACCGCGATCTTCGCGGGCAGCGACCAGCAGGCGATGGGGGTCTACGAGGCGGCGCGCCAGGCGGGTCTCACCATCCCGGGGGACCTCAGCGTCGTCGGCTTCGACGATCTGCCGCTCTGCCAGTGGCTGTCGCCGCCGTTGACCACCGTGCGCCAGCCGCTCGAGGAGATGGGGCGGGTCGCCGCCCGGACGCTGTTCCAGCTCCTCGACGGCGAGTCGCTCGTGACCCCGCGCGTCGAGCTCGCCACCGAGCTGCGGGTCCGCCTGTCCACCGCCCCGCCCTCCGCCTGACCGGCCCCGCGACGACATGGCGAACTCGGCCCGGGGAAGCGCCCGCTCCGCGTCCTCCGACGGTTCCGCGTCCTCCGACCGCTCCGAACCGTCCGCGCGTGCCTTTCGCAATCCGGTCCTGCCGGGCTGCCACCCCGACCCGTCGATCTGCCGGGTCGGCGACGACTACTACCTGGTCACCTCCTCGTTCGAGTGGTTCCCCGGGCTGCCGATCCACCACAGCCGGGACCTGGTGCACTGGCGGCCGCTCGGTCACGTCCTCGACCGGCCGGAACAGCTGCCGCTCGACGGCGTCCGCCCCTCGGGCGGCCTGTACGCGCCGACCATCCGCCACGCCGACGGCACGTTCTACGTCGTCTGCACGCTGGTCGACGGTCCCGGCCCGTCCGGCAACTTCGTGGTGACGGCGACCGACCCGGCCGGGCCCTGGTCCGAGCCGCACTGGCTCGGCGAGGTCGAGAGCTTCGACCCGTCCCTGCTGTTCGACGACGACGGGCGGGCCTGGTTCCACGCGACCCGCCCGGTGGACGCCGACGGACACACGGAGATCTGGCTGCGAGAGTTCGACCCGGCGGCGCTGCGCCTGACCGGACCGGAACACGTGCTGTGGCGCGGCGCCCTGCGCGACGCCGTGTGGGCGGAGGCCCCGCACCTGTACCGGGTGGGGGACTACTACCACCTGGTGGTGGCCGAGGGCGGCACCGCCGGCGACCACGCCGTCACCGTGGCGCGGTCCCGCGAGGTCACCGGCCCGTACGAGGGGAATCCGCGCAACCCGGTCCTGACCCACCGCCATCTCGGCGCCGGCCACCCGATCGTCGCCGCCGGGCACGCCGACCTCGTCCGGACCGGGTCGGGGGAGTGGTGGGCGGTCCTGCTCGGCATCCGCCCGTCCGGCGGCCGCCTGGGCAACCTCGGCCGGGAGACCTTCCTGACGCGCGTGGTGTGGGAGGACGACTGGCCGGTCGTCGCGCCCGGCATCGGCCGGGTCGAGGCCGTCGGAACCCCTCCGGACCTGCCCGAGCACCGCTGGCCCGCCGAGGCCGCCTGCGACCACTTCGAGGATCCCGAGCTCGGCCCGCAGTGGAACCGGCTCCGCACGCCGCGCGAGCGGTTCTGGGACCTGGCCGAACGCCCGGGCCACCTGCGCCTGCGGCTCCGGCCGGAGACCGTGACCGAGCACGTCTGCCCGAGCCTGGTCGCCCGCAGGCAGAGTCACGCGCACTTCCTCGCCCACACCGCGCTGGACTTCGCTCCCCGCGGCGCGAACGAGTGCGCCGGTCTGGTCCTCCTGCAGAACGACGCCTTCCAGATCCGGTGCGTGGCCACCCTCCGCGACGGCCGGCGGGTGCTCCGGCTGATCCGCAGGGCCGCCGGGGCGGACGAGACGCTCGCGGAGGAGGCGCTGCCGGAGGGGCGGGTCCGGCTGGCGGTCGAGGCGCACGACCAGGTCTATGGGTTCCGGTACGCCGTGCGCGGCTCGTCGTGGCGACCGCTCGGCGGGCCGGTGGACGGCACCGTGCTGAGCACCGAGGTCGCCGGCGGCTTCATCGGGGCCTTCCTCGGGATGTACGCCACCAGTGCCGGACGGCCCAGCGCGAACGTCGCCGACTTCGACTGGTTCGAGTACCGCGGCCTGGAGTGAGCCGCCCACCGTCGGCCGCCCCCGCGTTCCGGCGGATCCGTCCCGATTTTGACCGTCTTCGGGACGGTTGAGAGACTCGCTGGCGGAAAAACTTTACGGCCCAGCCCAGCCCAGCCTCGCCCGGCGGACGGGGGACGGCCTGCCGCCTGGCACTGTTCGGTTCCGCCCGCCGCGCGGCCGGGTGGGGGCCGGCCTCACTCCAGGAAGCGCCGTACCCGTTCGACCGTGCCCTCGGGGTCCTCCCAGAAGAAGAGGTGCCCCTGGTCGGGGAGCCACTCCAGCCGCGCGCCGGGGACGCGCTCGGCCAGCAGCGGCGCGTTGCGGGGGTCGACGACGCGGTCGGCGGTGCCGTGCAGGACCAGGGTCGGCGCCGTGACGCCGGCCAACCGCCCGAACGCGTCATGACCGAGCGAGGCGGCCGACTGCGCCTGCCACGCCCTCGGATCCTGCGGGTCGGCCAGCCTGCGGGCGAGGAGATCCTCCAGGGGGTGCGGCGACGCCAGCGCGTTGGCGGTCAGGCGGCGCGTCGCCTCCTGCGGTGGCAGTCCGGTCGCCTCGCGGATGAGGGTGAGGGTCGCCTCCGGCAGCGGGTACGCCTCCGCGCCGCCCGGCGTCGTACAGGCCAGGATCAGCCGGTCGACCCGGTCCGCGTGGTCCAGGGCGACCATCTGGGCGATCATCCCGCCCAGGCTGGCGCCCATGACGTGCGCGCGCCGTACGCCGGCCGCGTCCAGCACCGCGACCGCGTCCGCGGCCATCGTCGCGGTGTCGTACGGGCCCGGCGGCGCGTCGCTGTCGCCGATCCCGCGGTTGTCGAAGGTGATGACCCGGTGGGTCTTGGCGAGCGGCTCGACGACGGGCGCCCAGCCCCAGCGGGGGTAGCCGAGACCGTGGATCAGCAGCAGCGGCGGACCGTCGCCCACCTCCTCGTACGCGATCCGTACGCCCGCCGCCGTCGCCGTGCCCGTCGTCATCGCCGTCCTTCCGTCTCGCGCGTTCAGCCCAGCCAGGAGGCCATCTGGGCCTCCGCGCCCGAGCTCCAGCCGAGCTGCAGGTGGTTGAGGGGCAGGGTCGCCGAGGCCGCGCGGTTCGCGATCCCGGCGGTGTTGGTGCAGCTGGCGACGAACACCGCGCCGTCGGACGGGCCGGTGTGCTCATTGTGCAGCAGCGGCATGGTCGGGGAGTTCCCGCACAGCTCGTACACGGGGACGCCGGCCGGGACGCCGGCGTCGATCAGCGGCTGGACCAGCGAGCCCTGGTCGATGCTGTACTGGATGCCGCGGCCGCTCGTGTAATAGCCCTGGCCGCCGTAGTAGGTGGTGTACCAGTCCTGCTCGGTGGTCGGCAGCGGGTAGACGTCGTCCCAGCGGTACAGCATCTGCCGCGCGCCGGGGAACGCCGTGCCCTCGTAGCTGAGCTGTGTCTCGTCGTACCAGAGGCCGTAGCAGACCATCGCGGTGTGCGGCGCGGGGGCGTCGAGGGAGCCGCCGCACTGCGGGTAGATCGCGAAGTCGTGGCTCCAGCCGTGCCGGAAGCCCCAGTCGAAGCCCTTGTTCGGGCCGCCGACCAGGATGAGCCTGCGCACGTCGCCGGCGTACGCGGTGCCCCACGACTTGCGCAGCGACGAGACGTACATGCGGGCGTTGAACGCGCCCTTCGACCAGCCGACGACGTCGACCTGGGACGCGCCGGTCTCGGCCTTGATGAGCTTGACGGCGTCGCCGATCTGCTCGCTCCAGTAGTACCCGTCGCCGGTCTTGTGCGGGAAGCCGATCGCGAAGACCTTGTAGCCGCGCCCGTCGAGGTACTGCATGAGGCCGGTGGAGGGGCAGCTCGTGCTGCCGCAGCCGTTGGCGCCGAGGACGTTCGGGTTGGCCCACGCCTGGTCGGCCGTCTGGTTCGCGCCGTGCACGAGCAGCACCGGTACCGGCTTCGAGCCGGTCAGCGCGCCCGGCGCCTGGTACAGCAGGAAGCGCGACGAGTGCGGCTCGGCCACGCCGCCGAACAGTCGCTGCGTCTGCCCGGTCTGGTCGCCCACGCCGCCCGGCGGGTACGCCTCGGCGGCGAACCCGGATGATGTGTCGCGATACCGCTCGACCTTGGCCCAGCCGTTCTCCAGGCCGCTGGTGTAGGTCGCCTCGAGCGTGACCGAGGACGTCGCGTACGCCGGGAGAGGCGACGCGAACATCAACAGGAGGATCAGAGTGAGCAGGATTCTGCGCATCCGCCGCCCCTTTTATGAGAGGTGATTCACCTGTTAATTTGGCGGTGCCGGCGTACCCCGTCAAGAGCCGGTCGGGAGTAGACATGACCTTGTACACGCGGGAGGCCGGCGAGGGCGAGCCGGTGCTGTTCGTGCACGGCAACCTGTCCGACGGCTCCGCCTGGGACGAGCAGCTCCGCCTGCTACCGCCCGGCTACCGCGGCATCGCCCCGGACCTGCGCGGCTTCGGCCGCAGCGACCCGGCGCCGATCGACGCGACGCGCGGGGTCGGCGACTTCCGCGACGACCTCGTCGCGCTGCTCGACGAGCTCGGCCTGGACTCGGCCCACCTCGTCGGGCACTCCATGGGCGGCGGCGTCGTCATGGACCTGGCCGCCCGGCACCCCGAGCGCGCGCGGACCATCACCCTGGTCGCGCCCGTCAGCCCGTACGGCTTCGGCGGCACCCGCCTCGACGGCACGCCGTGCACGCCGGACTTCGCAGGATCGGGCGGCGGCACCGCCAACCCGGACCTGGTCAAGCTCATGCGGGAGGGGGACCGGACCGACGCGCATCCGGTGTCGCCGCGCAACGTCGTCCGGACGCTGTACTTCCCGGGCGCCGAGGCCGTGCGCGCCGAGGAGGAGCTGCTCGAGGGCATCCTGCGCACCCGGGTCGGCGACGACCACTATCCCGGAGACGCGACGACCTCGCCGCACTGGCCCGGCACCGCGCCCGGTGCCCGCGGCGTGCTCAACACGATGTCGCCGAAGTACTTCGACTGGAGCGGCTTCCCCGAGTCGGGCTGCCGGGCCCCGGTGCTGTGGGTGCACGGCGACCAGGACGCGGTCGTCTCCGACACCTCGATGTGCGACCTCGGCCACCTGGGCGCGCTCGGGTACGTCCCCGGCTGGCCGGGCGAGGACGCCTTCCCCGCCCAGCCCATGGAGGCCCAGACCCGGCAGGTCCTCGACCGCTACGGCGCCTACCAGGAGAGGGTGATGGCCGGCACCGGGCACTTCCCGTACGCCCAGCGGCCGGACGAGTTCGCCGCGATGTTCCACGCGCACCTGGCGGGCTGAGGCGATGGCCTGGCGCATCGAGGAGGAGCCGCCGCCCACCAGCACGCGCGGGCGGCCGCTGTCGGCGAAGGGGGAGCGCACCAGGCGCAGCCTGCTGGACGCCGCCGAGCAGGTCTTCGGCGCTCTCGGTTACCACGACGCGTCGATCGTGAAGATCACCGAGGCGGCCGAGGTCGCGCAGGGCACGTTCTACCTCTACTTCGAGGGCAAACGGCAGATCTTCGACGAGCTCGTCGCCGACCTGAACCGGCGGGTGCGCCGCGCGATGTCCGAGGGCGCCCGGCAGGGCCGTACCCGCACGGAGGCCGAACGGCTCGGGTTCCGGGGCTTCTTCCGGTTCACCGCCGAGCACCCGGCGCTGTATCGGATCATCCGGCAGGCGGAGTTCGCCGCGCCCGACGCGCTCCGCCGGCACTACCAGGCGATCGCCGACGGGTACGTCGCCGGGCTGCGCGGCGCGATGGACGCCGGGGAGATCGCGCCCGCCGACCCGGAGGTCGTCGCCTGGGCGCTGATGGGCGTCGGCGAGATGATCGGCATGCGCTGGATCCTGTGGCGGGACGACGCCGAGGCCGGCGAGGTGCCGGAGCACGTCTTCGAGGAGATGTACGCCTTCGTCCGGCGCGGGCTCGGCGCCTCGTGAACCTCGGACGCTGGATCCGCGACCGGGCGCGTACGACGCCGCGCCGGACCGCGATCGTGTTCGGCGACGAGGAGGTCACCTACGCCGAGCTCGACGACCGCTCGGAGCGGCTGGCGGCCGGGCTGGTCGCGCGCGGTCTCCGGCGGGGGGACCGGGTCGCGACGCTCACGGACAACCGGCCGGAGCACGCCGAACTCTTCTTCGCCTGCGCCAAGGCCGGGCTGGTCCTCGTGCCGCTCAACGTGCGGCTGACCGTGCCGGAGCTGGCCTACCAGGTCTGCGACGCCGAACCGGCGATACTGCTCGCCGCCCCCGGCCGTACCCTCCCGCCCTTCGCCGGACCGGTGCTCGAGCTGACCCGCGAGGGCCTCGACGCGGTGGCGGCCGCGCCCGGTCCCGTCCAGGAGGAGGGGGTCGGCCCGGACGCCGGGCTGCTGATCGTCTACACCTCCGGCACCACCGGCCGACCCAAGGGCGCGCTGCTCAGCCACGCGAACTGCTTCTGGACGAACCTGTCCCTCGACCGAGGCTGCGAGCTGCGGGAGGACGACGTCGTCCTGCAGGTGCTCCCGCAGTTCCACGTCGGCGGCTGGAACGTCCAGCCGCTGCTCGCCTGGTGGAAGGGCGCCACGGTCGTGCTCGAGCCGGCCTTCGACCCGGGCCGTGCGTTGCGGCTCGTCGCGGAGCGCCGGGTGACCACGATGATGGGCGTCCCGGCGACGTACCAGTTCATGGCCGCGCAGCCGGACTTCGCCACCGCGGACCTGTCGTCGCTGCGGTGCGTGGTCGTCGGCGGCGCTCCCATGCCGGAGCCGCTGCTGCGCACCTGGCTGGAGCGGGGAGTGCGGATCACCCAGGGGTACGGCCTCACGGAGGCGGCCCCGAACGTCCTGTGCCTGCCCCCGGAGGAGGTCGCGGGCCGGGTCGGCTGGGCGGGCAGACCGTACCCGCACGTCGACGTGGCGCTCCTCGGCCCGGACGGCCCCCTGACCGGGCCGGGCCGCGGCGAGCTGGTCGTCCGCGGCCCGAACGTCTTCGCCGGCTACTGGCGGAACCCCGCCGCGACCCGGGAGGCCGTCCCGGACGGCTGGCTGCGCACCGGCGACATCGCCGAGCGTGACGCGGAGGGCTTCTACCGCATCTGCGACCGGGTGAAGGACATGTACGTCTCCGGCGGCGAGAACGTCTACCCGGCCGAGGTCGAGTCGGTGCTCGCGGGGTTCCCCGGCGTCGTCGAGGTCGCGGTCGTCGGCGTGCCCGACGGGCGCTGGGGTGAGGTCGGGTGCGCCTTCGTCGTCGGCGACGTCCCGGTCGATGGGCTGCTCGCGCACTGCCGGGAGCGCCTCGCGGCGTTCAAGGTGCCCAAGCACGTGCGCATGGTGCCCGCGCTGCCGCGATCGGCGGTCGGCAAGACGCTCAAGAACGAACTGCGCGCGGAGTTCGCCGGATGATCGGGCTGGCCGCCACGGCGTCGTACCTGCCGTCCCGCTGGATGCCGGCCGCGGAGATCGCGGGACTCAGCGGCATCCCCGAGCACGTGCTCGTCGACCGGTTCGGCCTGCGCGGCAAGCACGTCGCCGCACCGGACGAGCACGTCAGCGACATGGCGGCGACGGCCGCCCGCCGCCTCATGGCCGAGCGCGGCCTCCGCCCGGACGACGTCGACGCCCTGGTCTACTTCGGCTCGACGTGGAAGGACTACGCGGTCTGGCACGCCGCGCCGCGCATCGCGCACCTGCTCGGGCTGCGCCGCGCGGCCGTGTTCGAGATGGCGTACGTCTCCTGCGGAGCGCCCGTCGCCGTGCGCGTCTGCCGGAACCTCCTGCGCGCCGAGGCGGAGCTCACCACCGTCCTCGCGGTCGGCGCCTCCCGCGAGTCGTCCCTTATCGACTACACCAACCCGCGCGCCCGCTTCGCGTACGACTTCGGCGACGGCGCGGTCGCCGCGCTGTTCACCCGGGACGAGGGCGCGGAGGTCCTCGGCTGCCACATGCTCACCGACGGGTCCTTCTCCGGCGACGTCATGGTCCCGGCGGGCGGCAGCGTCGCGCCGGCCGACGCCGAGACCGTACGCGGGCGGCGGCACCTCCTCGACGTGCCCGATCCCCGGTCGCTGAAGGAGCGCCTCGACCCGGTCAGCCTGCCGAACTTCGTCGTGGCGGCGACCGGCGCGCTGACGCGCTCGGGCGTGGACCGCGCCGACTTCCTCTGCGCGCTGCACGTCAAGCGCTCCCTGCACGACGCCCTGCTCAAGGAGCTCGGCCTGCCGCCGGAGCGCGCGGAGTACCTCGACGACACCGGCCACATGAGCGGCGTCGACCCGCTCCTCGCGCTGGACCGGGCCGCCCGGGCGGGCCGTCTCGTGCCCGGCGACCACGTCCTCCTCCTCGCCGCGGGCACCGGCTACACCTGGGCCGCCGCCGTGCTCCGGTGGACCGGTTAGCCGCGCGGCGGACGGCGGCGTCCGCGAGTCACTCCCACGCCGGGGCCGGCACCGTGCCGGCGTCGGCGCGTAGTCCGTCGAGGAAGAACGCCAGGTGCCGTTTCCAGGCGAGCGGTGCCACGTCCATCGATTCCCGGATCACCTGCGACATCGCCCAGACCAGCGTGACAAGGTCCTGCGACTCGAAATCGGCCCGCAGCACTCCGTCGTCCTTGGCCCGTTCGATGACCCTCTCCGCCTGTTCGAATCCGCGGCGACAGGCCGCCTTCACCGCAGAGCTCATGGGGAAGCGCTGGGCGAGCGCGTCGTTCATTCCGCGGTCCGCCGCCTGCAACGTGAACAGCCCTTCGATGAAGCCGACGAATCCGGCCCATGAGTCATCGGCCGCCAGCGCGGTGGCGGCGATCCGGTCCAGCGCGCCCAGCCGCTCGGGGAAGATCACGTCGAAGAACGCCTCACGGGTCGGGAAGTGGTTGTAGAGGGTGCCGATGCTGACCCCGGCCCGGCGGGCGATCTCCTCCAGCGGTGCGTCCAGGCCACGCTCGGCGAACATCTGAACAGCGGCCGCGAGAAGCTTGTCTCGGTTGCGCGCGGCGTCGGCGCGCATCGGCTTGGCTCCGGTTGCCATGCCTTCCATCCTATGAAGTCGAGGGTCGCCTCATATTCGTGCCAGCGTAGCGCTTAACTTGAGGAAACCCTCAACTTCACTGGAAGGGCGCTCTCATGTCCGCACGCAAGACCACCGTGGTCGTGGGCGTCGGCCCCGGGCTCGGCATGTCCATCGCGCATCGCTTCGGCCGTGAGGGCCATGCGGTGGCGCTCATATCCCGCAGCGACCGCCGGCATGCGGGATACGTGTCCGCTCTGGCCGAGGCGGGCATCGAGGCCGAGTCCTTCGTCGCCGACGTACGCGACCGCGACCAGATCCTGTCCGCCCTGGACGCGGTCACCGAGCGGTTCTCCCGCATCGACGTGCTCTACTACGGGCCTGGGGCGGCGGACCTGCGGACGCCTCCGGAGCCGATCGTCGGGATGGACGCGGTGAGCGTCCGGGAGGCGATGGCGTCGGTGTATTCGGCCGTCGACGTGGTCGGCAAGGTGCTACCCGGAATGATCGAGCGCGGCGACGGCGGTCTGCTCTTCGCGGGTGGCCTCAGCGCCCTCACGCCCATGCCCGCTCTCGGCGCCCTCGCGCTGTCCTCGGCCGCGCTGCGCAACTACGCCCTGACGCTGAACACGGCGCTGGTCGAGAAGGGCGTCTACGCCGGAAGCGTGATCATCGGCGGGCTCATCGAGCGCGGTGACATCCACAAGATGGTCGAGTCCCAGCGGGACCGGTCCGGCGACGTCGGGATCAGATCGCTGGATCCCGATGAGATCGCCGACACGGCCTGGAAGCTGTACTCCCAACGTGACCGACCCGAAGCGACGTTCAACGCCTTCGGCTGACTCATCCGGAAGGTGGACGACGCGCCGTGGCCATCGGCGCTGCGGAGCCGCGGATGGCGGTGCGGTGGGCAGCCGCTCACAGGGCCGCCTCCCGAACGTGACGTCGGATTTCCGCGAGTCCGGCGGGCGTCGTCCGTCGCAGAGTGGAGGCATGACCTCGCAGATCACCGCCCCGGAGGTGAGGCGGCACGTCGACGCCGCCGACTGGACGGCCCTCGCCGGAGAGCTGGACGAGTACGGCTGCGCGCTGACGCCTCGGCTGCTGACCCCAGAGGAGTGCCGCGCCATCGCCGGGCTGTACGAGCGGGCCGAGCTGTTCCGCACGACGGTCGACATGGCCCGGCACCGGTTCGGTTCCGGTGAGTACCGGTACTTCACGCACGAGCCGCCCGAGCCGGTCGCCGAGCTGCGCCGCGCCTTCTACCCGCGTCTGCTGCCGATCGCCCGCGACTGGGCGGCGCGGCTCGGCAGGCCCGCGCCGTGGCCCGACGACCTGGACGAGTGGCTCGCGATGTGCCACGCCGCCGGCCAGGACCGGTCGGCCCAGATCCTGCTGCGCTACCGGGAGGGCGACTGGAACGCCCTGCATCGCGACGTGTTCGGCGACATGGTCTTCCCGCTCCAGGTGGTCATCGGCCTCGACGAGCACGGCACCGACTACACCGGCGGCGAGTTCCTGCTGGTGGAGCAGCGGCCCCGGGCCCAGTCGCGGGGCACCACCACCGTGCTCCGGCAGGGCCACGGCCTCGTGTTCACCACCCGCGACCGGCCGGTCCGCACCAAGAGGGGCTGGTCGGCGGGCGCCGTACGCCACGGTGTCAGCACCGTGCGGTCGGGCCACCGCCGCGCTCTGAGCCTGGTCTTCCACGACGCGACCTGATCCGCGCGCTCAACGCGGGATGGCGAACACCGCAGCCCCGGCGACCACGTCCTCCTCCTGGCCGCGGATCCCGGCTGGACCCGGGCTGACGCGGTGATCCGGTGGACCTCGCGGCCGCCTGCCGACCCGGGCTCGGGACGGCACGGGGTCGTGGGCGGTCGAGGTCGACGGCGAAGTGACGCGGCAGCGTCCCGCCGCAACCGCTGGTCATTTCGACCACGGCCCCGGCGGGAGCGACGCGAACGCCCGGCATCGGGTCGCGCCGGCGCGCGCGTCGCGGTTCACCTTCATCGTCCACGAGAAGGACGCGGCGGCGGCGTCGCCGCGCACGTGGGAGACACCGCCGTCGAAGACCTTGTTCAGTGACGCGGCCTGCCCCTCCGGCTCAGCGGGGGAGGGCGAAGACCGCCGCCGCCGTGACGGCCCGTTCCTCCAGGTTGGCGGTGCCCGCGACCTCGTATCGGGCGACGGCGGTCAGGCCGTCCGGCAGATAGGGCCGGAGGGGGTCCCCGAGCAGCACGTCCAGACCACGTCGGCGCTGCGCGCGCAGAAAGGTCATCATGGCCTCGGCGAGATCCGCGTCGTAGCAGACGTCTCCGGCGAGGATCACATCCACTCCGTCGACGCCGCGTTCGAGGACGTCGTCGGCGAGGACGTCGACGTGCACGCCGTTGAGGGCGGCGTTGAGGCCGATGGCGGTCGCGGCGAGAGGGTCGATGTCGCAGGCGGTCACCGACCGGGCGCCCGCCAGCGCCGCGCTGATCGCCACGAGGCCGGAGCCACTGGCCAGGTCCAGGACGCGCCGTCCGGCCACCGCCTGCGGCTGGTCGAGGACGTGCCGGGCGAGGGCCTGGCCACCCGCCCAGGCGAAGGCCCAGAACGGCGGCGGGACGTCCGAGGCCGCCCGGCCGCGCTGCGTCGCCTCCCAGGCCGCGAACGGCTCCTCGGCCAGGTGCAGGGAGATCTCCGGAACCAGGGGAGGCGCCGAGATCCAGGTCAGCGCCCGGACCGTCGCGGCGTTGCCGTCCGTCACGGGCGGCTCCGCGAACAGGGGATCACGTGGCCCAGCCTATCCAGGCACCGGCCGGCCGGCGGTTCGAGCGGCCCGCCGCCGTGGCGGCGGGCCGTCCTGCCAGGCCGTCGTTCTACCGGGCGTCCCTGCCCGGCGGTCGTTCTACCGGGCGTCCCTGCCAGGCCGTCCTACCGGGCCGGAGCCGCTCGTTCGGACCATTCCGTCAGGTCGCGGCCCTCGATGGCGGCGGCCATCAGGTCGGGGAACGCGTCGGGCGTGCAGGCGAAGGCGGGCACGCCCAGAGACGTCAGCGCGGCGGCGTTCGCGTGGTCGAAGGCGGGCGCGCCCTCGTCGGACAGGGCCGTCAGCGCGACGATCCGCGTGCCCGCGGCGGTCATGGCCGCGACCCGCTTGAGCATCTCGGCGCGGGACCCGCCCTCGTACAGGTCGCTGATCAGGACGAGGACGGTCTCGCGTGGACGGGTGATGAGGCGTTCGCAGTAGGCCAAAGCCCGGTTGATGTCGGTACCGCCGCCGAGCTGCGTGCCGAACAGCAGCTCGACCGGGTCCCGCAGCCGGTCGGTGAGGTCCACGACCGACGTGTCGAACGCGACCAGCGAGGTGCGCAGCGTCGGCATCGAGGCCAGGACCGAGCCCAGCACGCCGGCATGGACGACCGACGCCGCCATGGAACCGCTCTGGTCGACGCACAGGACGATGTCGCGTTCGACGGTCCGGCGCCGGCGGGCGTAACCGACGAGGTGGTGCGGGACGACGGTCCGGCGGGCCGGAACGTAGTGGCGGAGGTTCGTCCGGATGGTGCGGTGCCAGTCGACCTCGGAGACGCGCCGGGGACGGTGCCGCCGCGCGGACCGGTCGAGGGCGCCGTCGACCGCCGACCTCATGCGCCGCGCGAGACGCTCCTCCAGCCGGCCGGCCACGGCGCGGACGACGGCCCGGGCGGACTCCCTGGCCCGCTCGGGCAGCACCTGGTTCAGTGACAGCAGGGTCCCGACCAGGTGGACGTCGGGCTCGACCGCCTCCAGCATCTCGGGTTCGAGGAGCAGGCGGGTCAGGTCGAGGCGTTCGATCGCGTCCTTTTGCATGATCTGGACGACGGTGGACGGAAAGAAGGCCCGGATGTCGCCGAGCCAGCGGGCGACCTGCGGCGCGGACGCGCCGAGCCCGGCGCCGCGGCCGCGCCGCCCGGCACCCCGCCCGCCCGTGCCGTACACCGCTTCGAGCGCGGTGTCCATCTTGGCGTCGTCGCCGGTCAGGGCCGCGCCGGTGGAGGCGGCCGCCTCGCCGCCGAGCACCATCCGCCAGCGTCGCAGCCGCTCCTCGTTCGCCTCCGCACCGGCGGTCACGTCCGCTCCCTCCCATCGTCCGGCCGCGGCTTTCCCCGGCCGGTCGTCCCAGCGCGACCTCTCGGGCCGGAACCCGCCTGCGGCGGGCCGAGGATGTCGAGGACGGTGCGCACGGCCGGGGCGGCGCGGCCGAGATCGAGGGCCTCGTCGTCGGCGGCACCCAGGCCGGACGCGGTTCCGATCCGGGCCACCCGTTCGCCGATGGCACGGCGCTCCGGCGCCTCGAAGGTCCCGAACGTCCGGCGGAGCAGCGGCAGCACGCCGGTGAAGGAATCCGGCGGCAGCCCGGCGATCCAGTCGTCCACCAGCCGCAGCAGCCGGTCGTCGTGGACGAGGATCAGCCCGCCGCCGGACAGGAACCCCTCGACCCAGGCGGCCGCGCGGGCCGGAGAGGCGCCCACCGAGACGGCCCGCGCCATCCGGTCGCCGATCCCGCCCGCGGGCCCGTCCGCGCCGTCGAGCAGCTCCGCGTCCAGCAGCAGGCGGGTGAGCCGTCCCTCGATCAGGCCGTGCAGCCCGGGGCGGTCGAGGAGGGCCCGCAGGGTCCCGTGCCAGCGCGCGGTGTACTCGCCGGCGCCGAGAAGGGACAGCGCGCCGTGAACGTCGTCGACCCGGTCGAGCAGCGTGCGGGCCGCGTCGTCGTCGAGTCCGGTGACCTCGGCGGGCAGCCCGACGCAGACGCGCACGACGAGGCCGTCGACGACGGTGCGGAGCGGTTCGGCCGCGGTGCCCCGGACGTCCCCGTAGCGCAGCGTACGGACCAGCGCGGGCAGCGCCGCCATCAGGTGGGCGACGTCGGTGTCGGCCGCCGCCCGGTCGGCGAGCGCGGCCATCACGGCCGGCAGCGCGTCGCCGAGGTCGGCGGGCAGGCACCGCTCGGCCAGCGCGGTGAGGTCCGCGAGGCCGGTGGCCTCGGCGGCCAGCGCCCGCGCCCGCGCGGACGCCGCGTCGCGTACGGTCAGGCCCCACGCGCCGCCCTCGACGAGCCGGACGTCGAACTCCGGTCGCCAGGCCAGCGTCCAGTTCTCCCGGAACGTCCCCTTGCCACGCCCGGACGCGCCGGGCTCGCCCCAAGGGACGCCCAGCAGCCGGAGCCGGTGCAGCAACCGGCTGCGATCGAGGTCGACGGGCCGGCGCAGGTCCAGGTCGAGCTCCCTGGCGGACGCCGACGGCTGGAGGCGCAGCCGCCGTTGTTCGTCCCGCAGGTCCCGCTGCAGCGGCACCATCGGCGCGCCGTCCGGTACGGCGCCGAGACGCTCGCCGACGACCATGCGGCGCTGGATGAGCTCCAGGGGGAGTTCGGCGCCCTCGCACAGGACGGCGAGCGTCGCCTCGGTGACCTCGGCCAGCCCCGCCAGCGGCCGGTCACGCAGGGCGGCGAGCGCGTTCGCGAGCCGTACGGCCTCGATGACGTGCGCGGACGACACGGGCAGGTCCTCCGCCCGCAGTACCGCCGCCGCCGCGGTGAGCCAGCGCTCGATCGGGCGGTCGGGCGCGGTGAACAGGTGGTGGTACCAGCCCGGGGACGTGACGCCCGCGCCGTAGCCGGACCGGATCGCCAGGCGGCCGTACGACCAGGGCACCCAGGTCATCGCGACTCTCGTCGTCGGCAGCCCGCGCAGCGTGCGGTCGTCACCCGCCGCGGTGGGCGCGTCGGCCGAGCGCGACGGGCCGAGCCCGGCGGCGATCGCGGGTACGTGCCAGGCCCCGCAGACGACGGCGATCCGCTCGAAGCCGTCCTTGAGCGCGCGGCGTACCGTCCTGCGCATGTACGCCTCGCGGCGCTCGTCCCGCCGCAGGTGGTCCTCCGGCAGGGCGGGCGCGTGCTCCCGGAGCGCGGCCATCGCCTCGGCGACGGCCGCGAACGGCGCGGGGCCGCCATCGCGGTGCTCGACCACGTCGTCCCACCAGCGTTCGGGGTCGTCATAGCCGGCGGCCTCGGCCAGCCGGGCCAGCGGATCGAGCCGTACGGCCGCCGCGCCCGGCTCCGGCCCGGCGCCGGGCGGCCGCCCGTCCGTCCCCGGCGCGCCGCCGGGACCGGGTGGTCGCTCGTCCGCCGCCGGGACCGTCCCGGGCGCGGCGGGCCGGGATCCGGTCGGCGCGTCCGGTTCGGGCATGGTGTGCCGGGGACCGGTCGGCCCATCCGGCTCGGGGACCGTCTCGGCCGCGGCGGGCCGGGGACCGGTCGGCGCGGCCGGCCGCTCGCCGGGCCCCGCGAGGTCCTCGGCACCCGCGGGATCGACGGCCGCCTCGTCGGCGAGCTGGTGCGCGGCGGGCAGGTCGCAGAAGCGCACCGGCACCCCCGCCTGGAGAGCGTGCCGGATCGCCTGCCACTCGGGGCTGAACTCCGCGAACGGCCAGAACGCCGCCCGCCGTCCATCCCCGCCGTCCACCGCGTGGGCGAGCAGCGCCACCGGAGGCACCATGCCGGGCTCGGCGGCGAGACCGACGATGGCGTCGGCCTCGGGCGGCCCCTCGACCAGGACGACGTCGGGCCGCAACTCGTCCAGCGCGCGGCCGAGCGCCCGCGCCGACCCCGGGCCGTGATGCCGGATCCCGAAGATCCGGACGCGCTCGTGGGCAGGGGCGGTCACGGTCAGGAGACCTCACGGCAGGCGCGGTAGAAGTCGCTCCACTCGGGACGTTCGCGCACGACCGTCTCGAGGTACTCCTGCCAGACCACCCGGTCCGACACCGGGTCCTGCACGACCGAGCCGACGATGCCGCCCGCCACGTCGGCGGCCCGCAGCACCCCGTCGCCGAAGTGGGTCGCGAGGACCCGGCCGTTGGTGATCACCGAGATCGCCTCCGCGGTGCTGAGCGTGCCGCTGGGCGACTTCAGGCGGGTACGGCCGTCGGCGGTGCGGCCGGAGCGCAGCTCCCGGAAGACGGTGACGACCCGTCGGATCTCCTCCAGCGCGGCGGCGGTCTCCGGCAGCTCCAGCGACGTGCCGATCTGGGCGACCCGGCGGGCGACGATGTCGACCTCCTCCTCGGTCGTCGCGGGCAGCGGCAGCACGACGGTGTTGAACCGGCGGCGCAACGCGCTGGACAGGTCGTTCACCCCGCGGTCCCGGTCGTTGGCGGTCGCGATGACCGTGAAGCCCTTGCGCGCCTGCACCTCGGTGCCCAGCTCCGGGACGGGCAGGGCCTTCTCCGACAGGATCGTGATGAGGGAGTCCTGCACGTCGGACGGCATCCGGGTGAGCTCCTCGATCCGCGCGACGGCCCCGGACCGCATCGCCCGCATCACCGGGCTGGGCACCAGGGCGTCCTCCGAGGGCCCCTCGGCGAGGAGCCGCGCGTAGTTCCAGCCGTACCGGATCGCCTCCTCCGCCGTGCCGGCCGTGCCCTGGACGAGCAGCGTCGAGTCGCCGCTGACCGCGGCCGCCAGGTGCTCCGACACCCAGGTCTTGGCGGTGCCGGGCACGCCGAGCAGGAGCAGCGCCCGGTCCGTGGCGAGCGTGGCGACGGCCACCTCGATCAGGCGGCGCGGCCCGACGTACTTCGGCGTGACGACCGCGCCGTCGGGCAGCGTTCCGCCCAGGAGGTAGACCGTGACGGCCTGCGGGGACAGCCGCCAGCCGGGCGGGCGCGGCCGGTCGTCTCGTTCGGCGAGGAGGGCCAGCTCATCGGCGAACTGGCGTTCGGCGTGCGGGCGCAGCACGGCCTCGGTCACGGAACCTCCTTCGTCGGCCCCCATGACCGAGGTGCTGTGTCGATTGATTCCCTCGCTCCGCTCGGTCATCGGTGCGGCTCCTTCGTCGGGGGTGTTCCGTCGCCGGTGGTCATCGAATCCTCGTTCGCTTCGCGGCCGGGGTCACCGGAGTTCTTCGAGCATGTCGTGCCGGAAGCGCAGGACGTCGGCGAGCTCGGACAGCGGCCGATGACCGGGATGCCGGCGGGCGAGTTCGCCGATGCGCGGCGCGGTGGCCGGGGCGAGCCGCTCGCCGGCGAGGCGGCACAGGTCGGCCGGAAGCCGCCCGGCGGCGAAATCCGCCAGGGCATCGCCCAGGGCGGTGGTCATCACGTCGGCCAGCGGTCCGGTCCAGGGCCCGGGGACCCGTTCGAGCACGGTGAGCCGGTCGGCCCGGCCCTCGATCCGGCGCGCCGCCGTGGCCGCGTGATCCTCGCGCTCCGCGTGGGGCAGGACGTCCAGCAGGCCGGTGAGCGCCGGAAGGTCGCCGAGTACGACGTCGCCCGCGAGCAGCGCACGGGCCCAGGCGGCGTCCCGCTGTCGCGCCGCCGCGCGCGCCCAACCGAGGTGGACGTCCCGCCTGCCGTGCTCGTCCGGCGCGGACCGCGCGCCGGCGGTCATCGGCGGCGCGACGATCGGCAGCGCGGCGACGCGCGACGGGGGCAGGCCGAACCGCTCGGTCCAGGTGGACAGCGGCGTGCGGGCGAGGATCTCCCGCAGCCACCCCGCGCGGTTCCCGACGCGCTCGGTGGCGTGGTACGCGGCCGTGCCGCGGCCGAGGCGGGGAGAGGGAAGGGTCACCGTGGCGTGCGTCGACGGCGAGTGGCACGCGCTGCCCG